>JAWLHD010000292.1:0-5819 GCA_041690555.1 Anaerohalosphaeraceae bacterium | reverse complement strand
TGTCAACGGAATAAGCAAGTCCGAGTGCAAGAAAGGTTACATCTGCCTCGAATCGGAAGGCGCGGAAATTCATTTTCGCAATATTCGCATACTGGAACTTCCGCCGGGTATCACGCCGCCGGAAATGACAGCGACGCTTGCTGAATAGACTTGCCCGCACGATTATGTGAAGAGCCGAAATGCCCGATAGAGCAGCAACGAAGCAAATCCGAATTGCGACGCGCGGCAGCCGCCTGGCGATGGCGCAGTCCAACTACATCAAAACGAGACTGGAGCAGATTGCGCCGGGCGTGGAGATCGTGCTTGTACCGATCAGCACCAAAGGCGACCGCGACACGTCCGACTTCCTCTATAAATCCGAGTCGGTCGGCTTCTTCACCTCGGAGGTGGAGGCGGCCCTGCTGGACGGTCGGGCCGACGTGGCGGTCCACAGTTTCAAGGACCTGCCTACCGCCCATACCGACGGTCTTGCAATTGCGGCGGTTCCGGAGCGCGAATCGACCGCCGACGTGCTTGTGGCCAGAGAGAATATCCGCGCGATCGAGGACCTGCCCGCCGGCGCCACTGTCGGAACTTCAAGCCTGCGGCGAATCGGCCAGTTGAAGCACCTGCGTCCCGACTGGAGATGTGTGCCCTTGCGCGGCAACGTCGAGACTCGCGTCGGCAAGGTTGAATCGGGTCAGATCGATGCGGCCGTTCTCGCCCAGGCGGGGCTTAATCGGTTAGGCTTGTCGCACATAATATCAGCGGTACTCGACAGCCGCGCGTTTCCCACTGCCCCCGCCCAAGGCGCGCTGGCGGTGGAAGTTCGCGCCGACGACACGGTCTCACGCGAACTGGTCGGGCGTCTTGACGATCCGCCCACACGAGTTGCCGCCGAGACCGAACGGCGGGTGCTCGCCGCGATGCACGGCGGCTGCAGCATACCCCTTGGCATCTGGAGCCGGATCGAGGACGATACCATCACGCTGGAGGCGATTATTTCCGACATCGACGGCAGCCAGCGCATCCAGCGCGGCGGCTCGGTCGCCCTGCAAGACGCCGCAGGCCTGGCGCAGGACCTGGCCGAGCAACTGCTCAGCGCGGGCGGCGACCGGATCCTGGAGCGGATGAGGAACGAAAAAAAATGAAGAAGCAGGCAGCGGACGACCGCAGATGCGGCGCGTAAACCGCGGCCGCGGGGTCGTTTTATGCGAAGCCCTTGACCGCACCGCCGCCTTTTGGTTTAATTGAGATGTGGTTTTTCAGGCGTCTGAGCCCTCCGGACGCCGGTCGATGGAGGCAGGCGAGAGGGAAGTACTTTTTGGTCCAGTGGACCAGGGAGGAGGCTGTGTGGCCCAGGGCAAAGTTAAGTGGTTTGATGTCAAGAAAGGGTATGGGTTTATCACTCCAGAGGATGGCGGCAAGGATGTGTTTGTGCACTACTCCGAAGTCGAAGGCGGCGGCCGAAAAATGCGTGAGGCCGTACGTGTGGAGTTCGTGCTGAGTGATGGGAAAAAGGGACCTTGCGCAAGAGAAGTGCGGGCGCTCTGATTACTCCTTTTCACTGCCCAGGATGAAAAGGCCCTGTTCAACGGCAGGGCCTTTTGCATTTGGACGATATAGTTTAAAGGCCACGAGCAATTCGCTGCTGCCGGCGCAGTTAAATGCGTCGGCAAGAAGGACAGCGGCAGGCGGCAACAAGCATTGGAGGCTTCAAAATGAAACGCACGAAGAATAAGGTCATATGCGTATCTAACAGACTGCCGGTTACGCTGGGCAAGGAGATCAAGAAATCTTCCGGCGGCCTCGTATCGGCAATGGAGGGCATGGAGCGTCGACTCGACATGTCATGGATCGGCTGGCCGGGAAACGTCACCGCCGAAGCAAAACGGCGCGCCCGCATCCAGGAGCAATTGCGCAAGTCCTACGGTTTTCAGCCCGTCTTTCTCAACAAGAAAGAAGTCGGCGGCTATTACTACGGATTCTCTAATTCCAGCCTCTGGCCCCTGCTACACTATCGAATGAACTTCATACGCTATGAATCGGACTGGTGGGAATGCTACCTTAAGGTAAACGAACATTTCGCAGAAGCAGTACTGGCCGACGCCCGCCAGGGCGATATGGTGTGGATTCACGACTATCACCTGATGCTGCTGCCGCAGATGCTTCACAAGGCGGGTCGAGGCCTGCGCATCGGCTTCTTCCTGCACACGCCGTTTCCATCATATGAGGTCTTCCGCTGTCATCCGAATCGCACTGAGTTGCTTGACGGTCTCCTGGGCGCCGACCTTGTAGGGTTCCACACCTTCGGTTACGTCAGGCATTTCCGAAGTTCGGTCATTCGCCTCATGAACGCCGAGGCGCAGCCGGACCACATCATTTACGACGAGCATCGCTGCGACGTGGGCGTCTACCCCATCGGGTGCAACGCCCAGGCCTTCAGGAATGAAATGGCGACACCGGGTTTTGCGCGGCGCCGCAGTTATTTCGAGCGAATCTACGGCGGCAAGAAACTCATACTTAATGTCGAACGTCTGGACTACTCGAAGGGCATCCCGGAGAAGCTCGATGCAATTGAACAGTTTCTTGAAACGTGGGAAAACCCCGGCGAACTGGTGTTCGTCTTCATCAGCATACCCAGTCGAGGCGAAGTTACAGAGTACAGGGAACTCCGGCAGGAGGTTGAAACCCGGATCGGACACATCAATGGACGATTCGGAACCGTGGATAACGTTCCCATACATTTCGTCTTCAAAACGATTTCATTTACCGACCTCTGCGCGCTCTACTCCCTTGCCGACGCGGCCATGGTCACGCCATTCGTGGATGGCATGAACCTCGTAGCCAAGGAATACGCCGCCTGCAAGCCCGACGGCACCGGCGCCCTGATCCTGAGCGAATTCGCCGGCGCCACCGACGAATTGTTCAAGGCCATTATAGTGAACCCTTATGACCGCCAGAACATGATCTCGGGCCTTAGCGACGCCCTGACCATATCGGCCGACGACAAGTTTCGCCGCATGTCCGGCATGCACGAGCATGTCGTCAAATTTGACAATCGCTACTGGGCAGACTCGTTTATCACGGCTCTTTCCAAGGTGGCCCCGCAGGCTACTCGCCGACGGCGACCCAGCCATACCGACAAAGAAGTGCTCGAAAGGGTGGCCAGGGCGTCTCGCATGGCGTGCTTCCTCGACTATGACGGAACCCTGAAGGAGATTCAGGAGGACGCCGAGACCGCATGGCCAACGCCGCCTATACGGAACCTGCTGGACCGCCTCACAAAAAAAGAGCATATCGATACATTTATCATCAGCGGGCGAAAACCACAGGATTTGGAGGAGTGGCTGGGTGATTATCCCTTCACGCTTATCGCCGAACATGGCTTTTCCTATCGCCTCAAGGGCCACAAGCACTGGCAGCCCCTTGACTCTCACGCCGACCTTACTTGGAAGCCGCAGGTCGTCGATGTCCTCAACAAGTTTGTCGGCGCCACGCCGGGCAGCTATGTCGAAGAGAAGGCTTCCTCCGTAGTTTGGCACTATCGCCGCTCGGATCCCGAATTCGGCCAGGTAAGAGCCCAAGAGCTTATCGGCCTCTTGCAGGACATGCTCTCGAACGTGCCCGTGAAGGTCAACCACGGCAAAAAGATCGTAGAAGTCAGCTCGCTGCAGGTTAGCAAAGGCGTGGCATTGTCGTACTTTACGCAGAACCGGCGCTATGACATTGTCGTATGTGCCGGCGACGATCAGACGGATGAGAGTATGTTCCGCATGGAGGACAGCCGCCTCGTCAAGATTAAGGTGGGCAAAGGGGAGACGCTGGCCGATATACGCATCGGCGGCCCGGAGGAGTTCCGGAAGTTCATGTCGCGCATCGTCAATATATTAGGTACGCGCTGACGGTGTAAGCGGCACATTTTTTAACGCGGCCGGTCGCCGGCCTGCCGCCCAGTGAGTTAGAAAAGAGTTATGAACAACCTGAATTATGGCGTCATTGGCAACTGCCGTTCCGCAGCACTCGTGTCCGAGGAGGGATCGCTGGACTGGTTCTGTCTGCCGACCTTCGACTCGCAATCGGTCTTCGCCCGTCTTCTCGATCAGAGCCGCGGCGGCGAGTTCTCCATTCAGCCGGTTGGCGACTATAAGGTTCGTCAGCGTTATGTGCCGAAGACCAACATCCTTGTTACGCACTTCAGCAATGGCATGGATGCATTCGAAGTCTACGACTTCATGCCGCGATACCGGCTCGGCGCCGACGAGGTCCATTGCCCGCCCGACGTGATACGCTACTTCAAGCACGTATGGGGTCGACCCGAAGTAATCCTGAATTTCAATCCGAAACTCAATTACGGAGACGGCGCAACCTTCACCCGGCAGATGCCGGGCGGCCTGAAGAGCGTCGTGAGAAACAGCGAATATGAGTCGCTCTACCTCTACACCGATCTCGACGCCCGACGAATTCTGCACCGGGAGCCGATGGTCATTGAGCAGAACGCATTCGTGATTATCAGCTACAACCAGAAGATAACGACGCCGACCATCGACAAGGTCGATCTCGAGTTTGAAAAGACCAAGGTGTACTGGATGGACTGGCTGGCCAGGACTACCGCACCGACGGCCGCCCGCCCGCACCTGGAACGAAGCGCACTTGTCCTCAAACTCCTTTGCTACCAGAAGACCGGCGCAGTACTTGCCGCTGTGACAACCAGTTTGCCCGAAGAGCTGGGCGGCGTCCGAAACTGGGATTATCGATTCTGCTGGATACGCGACGCCTCAATGACCGTCAGCATTCTGGTCCGCCTCAACCACAGGGACATGGCTCGACGCTTTCTCGAGTTCGTCCTCGATGTAATCCCCTACAAAAAAGAAAAAATCCAGATAATGTACAGTATCGACGGGCACAAGACTCTTGCCGAGCGGACCCTGACCTGGCTTAGCGGTTATGAAGACTCGCGCCCCGTGCGAATCGGCAACGCCGCCTATAAGCAGAAGCAAAACGACATTTACGGCGTCCTAATGGACGTAATACACCAGGATCTTCTCAATTACAGCAATATCATCGATACTTACGAGGACCTTTGGACCGTCGCTCGGACGCTGGTGCGGCACGTTCGCAACAACTGGACTCGCCCGGACCGCGGCATATGGGAGTTCCGCAGTGATAAGAAGCACTTCGTGTTCTCCAAGGTGCTATGCTGGGTAGCCGTCGATCGCGGGGTCAAGATAGCCGAACTGCTCAACAAGAAAGCCGACGCCCAGGACTGGGCAAAGCTCCGCGACAAGATCAGCAACGAAGTTATGACGCGCGGATGGAACAATAGAATGGGCTGTTTCACGCAGCACTACGGCAGCGACTCGCTCGACGCTTCCAACCTGCTTATGGAGCACTACGGTTTCATTTCGGCCAACGATCCCCGGTACGTTCAAACCGTCCGCAAGACCTACGAACACCTCTGCGTAGACGGTCTGATGTATCGCTACAGGGATCACGATGACTTTGGCAAGCCAACATCTTCGTTCACTGTATGCACCTTATGGATGATAAAGAGCCTTAATCGTATTGGTGACAAACAGCAGGCTCGCGAGATGTTCGAGAGACTCATGACGCACGCTAATCACGTTGGCCTGTTCAGTGAAGACATCCATTTTGAAACGAAGCGTCTATTGGGCAACTTCCCGCAGGGCTACAGCCATCTGGCGATCATTGACACAGCGATGGAACTCTATAACGGCGATCCCGAACCTTCGCTGGGTGGATAATCCGCAGAAATTGCTGGCCGCGCAGCCTTCACACGGTACAATGGAGTAACGTTAACCCCTTAGCTTTTTTCTAAA
>JAWLHD010000291.1:0-5827 GCA_041690555.1 Anaerohalosphaeraceae bacterium | reverse complement strand
CTGATCCGATTACCAACGCCCCCGCTGTCCTCCAGAAGCTTATGGATAACCCCTGGCCTTGGGCCAACGTAATGGCCGCCGTGCCCGTCAGCGGCGCCCCCCAATTTGCCAACATCGCAACCGAGCGACCCACCTTGGCAATAGTCGACAGCACCGGCAAAATAAAATACGCAGGCCCCGCTGAGGGTTTCCTCGCCCCAATGGTGCTCCAGCACCTGGCAGGCCAGCCCATATCTCTGGCTGACCTCGCCGGTGCCGGCCTTGCCGCCGGCCATACACCTCCGCCTGCGGTGCTCGGATCTCTCAGAAACCTCCTCGGCGCCCAGACCCCGCCGCGCGCCCAGGTACCGCAATCTCCGCCCGTCGTCGCCGCCCCGAGGCAGCCGGCACAGCAGACAGCAGCCGCCCAGGATGATGACGAAGAAGAACTGACCCCCGAAAACTACGCAGCCAGACGGAAACTCGAAGCCGCCAGTCAGTTGTTCATACCAGCTGGACGAAAAACCTTGCTCACTTCAAAAAGAGGCATCGAAATCTGCCGCGAAATCATCCGCGAATATCCGAACACAAAATACGCACGGGAAGCTCGCCTGCTCCTGCGGCAAGTACCCGAAAACGAAAGAGCCCGATACAACGTCACAAACGAGGAAATGGGTCTCTGATCCCAAGAGCAGGCGAACATTCGACTATCACGGAGGATTGACATGAACGTCGCAAAAACTTCGACCGGTATTCCCGTCGTCGCCATAACAGCAGACTGCCTCCCCGAAGCATGGGAAAAAACCGTCATAGCAGTCTGGGAAAACGGCATAGACATCCGCACCCAGTACGACAAGCCCGACGACCCCCCCAGCCGCGACGCAACCGCCGTCGTTACCGTCACCGACCCCTTCCGCGAACCGAGAATCCACAAAAACTTCCCCGGAGGCCCCGAAGAACTTGAATCATACCGCCAGGAAGTAGTCGCCGGCATACACGACCACTGGATCGACCCCGCCGCCGGAAAGTGGACCTACACCTACCATGAACGCCTCTTCGCATACACCCCCGTAGACGACCTCCGCGACCCCAAAGCCCCCAAGCCATTCCCGCCCGCGGACCAGATCGGCTACATCGTCGACGTCCTCGCCGACTGCCACCACACCCGCCGTGCCCAGGCCGTAACATGGATGCCCACCGCAGACCCAAAAACCGACGACCCGCCCTGCCTCCAGCGAATCTGGTGCCGCCTCGTCCAAACACCCGACAGCTCGCTCCAGCTCGACATGAACTCCCACTGGAGAAGCCGCGACCTGTACAAGGCATGGTTCATGAACGTCTACGCCCTAACCGACCTTCAGAGCATTATCGCCCATAGAATCGCCTCAAAAATCGATCAACCAGTCCGCGTCGGCAGATACGTCGACATCACCGACTCGCTCCACATCTACGGATCATACTTCGACGACGCCAAAATCGAGGTCGAAAAGATGAAATCCTCCCCCTTCACCGACCGCGCCTGGGATTCCAACCACCCCGCCTTCGAAATCATGACCTCCGAAGCACGCCGCAGGCTCGCCGATGACCCCGACTGCTACGCAAAACCAAACTAAATCGGCGAGATCCTTAAATTGCCGACGCTTTCGTCCAAACCCCCGCCGAAGCCCCGCACCGAAAACCCCAAACACTTTCCGCCGACCAGCGTAAATTTTGTGAAAATTGTTTGACAGCATAAGCCGACTTGCTATACTGTCGCGTTTTCCAGTGCAGGGTAATTGGAGCCGTACTACAATGAAATCCACGTTAGCAAAAAAGGACTCGGTCGAACGCAAGTGGTACCTTGTCGACGCCGAGAACAAGATATTGGGACGCCTGGCAGTCAGTGTCGCCGAAATGCTTATGGGCAAGACAAAACCCATCTACACCCCCAACGTCGACACCGGGGACTTCGTCGTCGTCGTCAACGCCGACAAGATCACAATGACCGGCAACAAGGCCCAAACCAAGGAATACCAGCGATATACAGGCTACCCCGGCGGCCAGAAAACCATCTCATACGCCTCCATGATGGCCAAAAAACCCGAACGAGTCATCGAACTCGCCGTAAAACGCATGTTGCCAAAGAACAAACTCGGCAACCACATGATCAAAAAACTCAAAGTCTTCCGCGGGCCCGAACACGATCACGCGGCCCAGCAGCCCGAAAAAATCGAAATCTGATTCAAGGCATTGTCAGAACATGGCAGAACAACAAAAAGAAACCGCAATCAGCAACCCCGATATCGTGACCGAACAGCCAAAACCAGCAAAGGCCGAAAAGGGTGAAAAAGCTGAAAACGAAGAATCAACCGAAAAGAGAATCGTCCTCACCGGCGCACTGGACAAGGGCGGATTCGTCTGGGGCACCGGAAGACGCAAAAGCGCGGTGGCACGAGTCCGAATCAAGCTCGGCGAAGGCAAATTGCTCATCAATGATCGTCAGGTCAACGAATACTTCAGCCAGGAATACGACCGCAACGCCGTCAGGGCCCCACTCAAAGCGCTTAACCTGATGGACACCTTCGACATCTTCGTAAACGTACAGGGCGGCGGCCCAACGGGACAATCCGGCGCCGTCAAGCTCGGAATCGCAAGGGCACTCCGCAACTATGACGAAAACCTCGTCAAGGATCTCCGCGACGGCGGCTATCTCACCAGAGACCAGAGAATGGTCGAACGAAAGAAGCCCGGCCAGGCCGGTGCAAGAAAAAGGTTCCAGTTCTCAAAACGTTAAGCGGACACCTCACAGAAAACAAAGCCGTCCGGAGTTGTCCGGGCGGCTTTTTTCATGCCTCTCCGCATCCGCCGGCCGAAATTAAATGACTTTTTCACGCAGACTGGTAGAATTAACCCGCGCAAAAGGGGACAATACCCGCCCCCCCCTGCAAAGAGAAAGGAAAAACAGCATGATACGCGTCGCAATCATCGGAGCCAGCGGCTACACCGGCCTCGAATCAATCGAAATACTCCTCCGCCACCCCCAGGCAAGGGTCACATACCTCACCGCACTCCCCGAAGAATGCGGCCACGTCGCCGACATCTTCGGTGCCCTGCGAGGTCGCCTCGACATGCACGTCGAACCGCTCGACATGGCAAAACTCACCGACAGTGCCGACGTCGCACTCTGCTGCCTCCCACACAAAGTCTCCATGAGCTTCGTTCCGCGCCTCCTCGACACCGGCCTCAAGGTCGTCGACTTCAGCGCCGATTACCGCCTCAAAGACGTCGTCGTCTACGAAAAATACTACCAGCCGCACACCGACCAGGCAAACCTCGCCCACGCCGTCTTCGGCTTGCCCGAACTGTTCCGCGAAAATATACGCACCGCCCGGCTCGTAGCCAACCCCGGATGCTACCCCACCGGAGCGCTCCTGGCAATAGCCCCCCTCCTGAAAAACGGCCTCATCGAGACCAATGGCATCATCGTTAACTCCGTAACAGGCGTCACCGGCGGCGGAAAAAACCCCTCGCCCCTCTTCCATTACCCCAACATGAACGAAAACCTCCTGCCCTACGGAATCGGCTCGCACCGCCACATGCCCGAAATGGAGCAGATCGCCTCCGCCGTCGCCCAGAAATCCGTCGAAATGCTCTTCCAGCCGCACGTCGGACCCTTCGACCGCGGCATACTCTCCTCTGTATACTGCCGCCCAAAACGCACCCTGACAAAGGACCAGCTCCAGGAAATCTATCGAACCTTCTACAAAAGCGAACAGTTCGTCCGCGTCCTTAACGGCCCGCCCGCGCTTAAGCACGTCGCACGCAGCAACTACTGCCACGTCTTCCCCGCAACCGCAAAAGGATGGATCATCGCCTTCTCCGCAATCGACAACCTCATCAAAGGCGCCTCAGGACAGGCCGTCCAGAACATGAACATAATCTTCGGGCTCGAAGAAACTCTCGGATTGAAATAATCATGCGTTATCCCGGAAATTGATCCCATGACCGACGGCGCACTAACAATCGCCACCTGCCAGTTCGGTGTCGCCTCCGACGTCGCCGCCAACGCACACCACGTCCGACGATACATCCGCCGCGCCGCCGGCGAAGGCGCCGACATCGTCCACTTCTCCGAGGCCGCACTCAGCGGCTACGCAGGCGCCGACTTCCCCTCCTTCGACAATTACGACTGGGACACCCTCCTCCGCGAAACCCAAACCATCATACAGGCCGCCGCCGAAGCCGCCGTCTGGGTCGCCCTGGGCAGCGCCCACCGCCTCACGCCGCCCAACAAGCCCCACAACAGCCTCTACCTCATCGCACCCGACGGAAAAATCGCCGACCGCTACGACAAACGCTGGTGCACGTCGGTCGACCTCGCCAATTACACCCCCGGCGACAGATTCGTAAACTTCACCCTCAACGGTGTCCTCTGCTCGCTGCTCATCTGCTTCGACCTCCGCTTCCCCGAAATCTACCGGGTCCTCTACAAGCAGAACGTCCGCTGCATCCTCCAGTCCTTCTACAACGCCCGCCAGAACGGCCCAAGCGTCCACACGCACATCATGCGACAAACAATGCAGTGCCGCGCCGCCACCAACCGCATGTGGGTCAGCATGACCAACTCCTCCGCATGGTATTCGCCCTACCCCTCCTGTTTCATCCAGCCCGACGGCAAAATCGTCCGCCAGCTCCAGACCCACCGCGAAGGCATGATGATCAACACCGTCGACCTCGGCAAGGACTATTACGACCCCATGGCCGACTTCCGCCGCCTGGCAATCGAAGGTCGCCTCACCAATGGCCCCGGCCCAATAGACGATCCCAGATCAGCCGACACAAAGAACCTCTGACTTTTATGTTGCCATAATCGCCCCCGCTGCTATCCTGACACCAAAACACCGTCTTCAAAAAATTCCTCGGGAGCTGATCATGAAAATGCACACGGCCTTCAAACTCATAACATGGATCACTTCAATAGGTCTGGCTATGGGCGTTGGCGCACTCTGCGCGCTTCTGGTCGTCGCCTTTGTCCCCGCCCCCGGCACACCGCTGGACCCGATCCTCCTGCTCATGGCCTCCATCGGCTTTGGCGCTGTCGCCTTCGGCTTCGTCTGGCTTTTCTACCCCGTCTTCAAACCGCTCTGGACACGCCTCGATCCGCCGCTCGCCGACCGCCAAAGAACATGATCGCCCGCAAGCTCACAACGCCAATCTTGCGATTATAGGGCGTACCCGCGCCTCCCCCAAAAAACCATTAACCGCCTCGCGATCACGACAACACCCGCCGCGCTTGCCGCCCCGTCTCACCCCTCGACCCGATAATTACGCCGCCAATCTCCCTCCAACGCCGCAAACACCCGCCGCGCACCTCTCGACCCCGCGCCCGACAACCTGCGCCGTCGGTACCGTCTGTGCCGAATGTACCCCCTGCGCCGACCTCCAACGTTAAGCAACTGAAATATCAGGTCGATAACCTTGCAAGTTTTCCGGATGACACCGGCACGACCAGCACTTCGAAAGAAAAGAGGCGCCTAAGCCGCTTAGTTCGAACTAAAGCAAAGTAAAGGAGATTCAAAAATGGCAGGAAAGAACAAGAGTAAGTCGCCCTCGCGCAAGACCACGCGGGCAAAGGCCACGCGCACAAGTCCCAAGCCGCGTCGCGCCGCAAAGACCACCGCGCCAAAGGCCTCCAAAACAAAGCCCACGGCCCGCAAGCGCACCACCGTCAAGGCTAAGAGCACCCCGAAAGCAACCGCTCGCAAACGCCAGACGACAAAGGCAAAGAGCACCACAAAGCCGGTCGCCCGCAAGCGCACCACGCCGAAGGCAAAGAGCACCCCGAAGGTGGTTGCTCGCAAGCGCACCG
>JAWLHD010000290.1:0-5828 GCA_041690555.1 Anaerohalosphaeraceae bacterium | reverse complement strand
CGAGTCGCCTGGCGTTTTTGACAATCTGTTCGGCATACTGCACGAACTCCGGCGTATCCGCCTCCGCCAGCGCGACGGCAATCGCCGTGACCGTATGCATGTGCGGTCCGCCCTGCAAACCCGGAAACACCGCCCGATCCAGCGCCTGTGCATGCTCCGCCTTGCACAACAGCATTCCGCCGCGCGGACCACGAAGCGTCTTGTGCGTAGTCGTCGATACAACGTCCGCATACGGCACCGGGCTCTTGTGTATCCCGGCCACCACCAGTCCCGATATGTGCGCGATATCGCTTACGTGATACGCGTCCACCCGCGCGGCGATCTGGCCGAATATCTCGAAATCAATCTCCCGCGGATATGCCGTCGCCCCGGAAATAATGATCTTCGGCCGGTGCTTCCGGGCAAACTCTTCGATCTGATCGTAGTCGAACCGCCCGGTCGACGGATTCACCGAGTACTGCACAGAACTGTACACCTGGCTGGTAAAACTCGCCTTCCACCCGTGCGTCAGATGCCCACCGTTGATCAGCGACAGCCCCATGATCGTGTCGCCCGGTCCAATCAGTGCGCTGTACGCCGCAACATTCGCCACAGAACCCGAATAAGACTGTACGTTGGCATGATCCGCGCCGAACACCTTCTTGGCGCGCTCGATAGCCAGGGTTTCAATAAGATCGGTAACCTGCTGACCCTCGTAGTAACGCCTGCCCGGATAGCCCTCCGCATACTTGTTCGTGAGGCAGCTGCCCGTCGCCTGCATCACGGCCTTGGAAACGTAGTTCTCTGAAGGAATCATCCGGATAGACCCGCTCTGCCGCGCTTTTTCCTGCGTCAGCAGCTCATAAATCTGAGGATCGTACTGCTCCAGTGCCGATAACATACTTGCATTCTCCACAATCAGGATTGTTGACAGATTCTTATATCACAGCCGGCGCTTTACAACAACAATTATTTGTTGACAGGCGGCTGTTTCTATCTGTATTATAACGCGTTTAAGTGTTTTGCAATGGATATCGTCGGACGGGGGCGCCCCTGCCGGCGGCCTCATGAGCAACGGAGATCGCGCAGTAAATGCCATTCGAAGACCAAGATGATCAGGTGGACGCCGGCCTGGAGAAGGCTCGGGCCTTTTTCCAGCGCGCCGAAGAAGTCGCCGCGACTGACAACTTCGATTACGCAATCGATATGTACCTCGAAGGCCTGCGACGCGCACCGGACGCACTCGAAGACGGACACGCGCCGCTCCGCAGAATGGCTCTCATCAGGCAGGGCAAAGGCGGCAAAAAGCCGTCCATCACAGACAAAATGAAGCACCACGGCGGCAAGACCCCTCTCGATGAGATGCTCAACGCCGAATTCCTTCTCGCCAAAGACCCTGACCATCTGCCCTATGCCGAGGCCATGCTCAAGGCCGCCGTCGCGGGAGGCTACCACAGAACAGCCGACTGGATAGCAAAACTTGTCTTCGACGCAAACAATGCAAGCGCAAAGCCCTCCCTGCAGACCTACCTGCTCCTAAAAGATGCCTACGCTGAAATGGGCTCTTATGAACGAGCTGTCGCCGCATGTCAGCGCGCCGTTGAGCTCAAGCCGGCCGACGGACCCCTCCTTGACGAACTGCGAAACCTTTCCGCACGCATGACCGTCGCACGCGGAAAATACGGAGAAGAAGGCGATTTCAGGAGGTCAATCCGGGACCGCGAGAAGCAGGAAATGCTCCATGCGTCCGAGAGCCTTGTCAAGACCGTCGACTACCGTGCCAGAGCCGTTGAGGAAGCCAGAAGGGCCTACGCCAACAAGCCGCAAGTGCCCGCCGTCGTATTCGCGCTTGTCGATGCGCTTATCGGCCTCGAAACAAAGCCGGCCTTCGACGAAGCGCTCGGCATTCTCGAAGAGGCATGGCAGCAATCCAAGGATTTCGCCTTTAAGCGGCGCTCAGGCGAACTGATGATAAGGAAACTTAAGGGCGACATCCGAAAAGCCAAAAACGCATATAAACAGGATCCTGACAACCCCGAACTCGCCGCCAAACTCCAGGAAGCCTTGGAATTACACGAATCAACCGCGCTGGAGCACTATCGCAGGTGTGTCGAGAATTACCCCATCGACCTCAAGATGAAGTACGAGTACGCCCAATGCCTGCTCAGGAACAAACGACCGGATGATGCAATTGCTCTCTTTCAGGAAGCCCAGAAGGACCCCCGCTTCAAGATCGCCGCTATGGACAAGACCGGCCTGTGCTTCTTCCTCAAGGGCTGGTACGCCGACGCAATAGATATCTTCGAGCAGGCCATCCAGGCGTGCGAGTCGCAGGACAGCACGCTCGCCAAGGATCTGCGGTACAATCTCGCCAGGAGCTGCGAGGAGGACGGACAGACGGCCAAAGCTCTTGAACTCTACCGTAAGATCGCCCAGCTCGACTTCGGATTCAAAGACGTACGCGACAGAGTCGACAAACTGCGAAACATGACGCAATGAAACGGAAAAAACAACCGAACAACCTCTCAGTAATGAGTATTAACATAGTCAAATGAAATACAGGAGCTAATTGTGGCGCATTCTCTATCAGCCAAAAAAAGAGTAAGGCAAAATGCAAAACGCAGGGTCGTCAATCGGGCCCGTAAGAGCATGGTCAAGACGCAGATAAAGCATTTCGAGGCCGCCCTGAGCGAAGGCAACCTCGAAAAAGCCAATACGGAGTATCGTCAGCTTGTCCGCCGACTGGACAAGGTCGCCGCTACCAGCACCATGCACAAGAACACCGCCGCCCGGCTAAAGTCCCGTATGGCCCGCCGCCTGAACAAGGCCGCCAAAAAGGCCTGACCTAAACGGCGTTCTCATTGCAGAAACTGCGGCGTATAGTCGATATACTGTCGGCTATACGCTTTTTTAGTTGGTGCGGCTTATGAAAACCTATGAACGCGACATAATTCGCCACGTGGCCCGCCGCGACTACTCGCCCGTGAAACTCTCCGCGCTGGCCAAGTCCCTCGGCGTCAGCGACGACGACTTCTCCGAATTCAAAGCCGCCTTTCACGAACTGCGCCGACAGGGACGCGTCATCATAGGAGCAAAGAACCTCATCACACTCCCCGAAATGTCCGGAAAAGTCATCGGAACATTCCGAGGCAACCCGAGGGGCTTCGGCTTTGTTATACCCCTGGAGCCGAACAGCCACGGCGACCTTTTCATCGGCCCGCGCGACACCAACGGCGCCATGACCGGCGACACCGTCAGCGCACGCGTGGTGAAGAAGGGCCTCCGCGCAGGACAGATGCGATTTAACGGCGTCATCGAAGAAATCCTCCAGCGCGGCCAGAACCGACTTGTCGGCAAACTCCAGCAACTCGACGGGCAGTGGATTGTCAAGCCCGACGGCAAGGAGTTCTTTGAGCCCGTGGTTGTTGATGACGTCGGCGCGAAGAACGCCAAACTCGACGACAAGGTTGTCGTCGAAATCCTCACGTTCGCCACAGAACAATACTTTGCCCGAGGCGTCATCGTTGACGTGCTCGGCAAGGCCGGCCTGTACGATTCCGAGACCAGATCCGTCATGGCCCAATACAAGCTGCCTGACGCATTTCCCGAAGAGGTCCTCGCGCAGGCCCGCCAGGCCGGCGCCTCCTTCGACCCCGACGCCGGCCACGCACGTGACGATATCACCGCCGAAACAATCGTTACCATCGACCCGCCCGACGCCCGAGACTTTGACGACGCAATCAGCCTCCGCAGAAACAAGGACGGCAACTGGGTGCTTGGCGTGCACATTGCCGACGTGGCCACGTTTGTCACGATGAACTCGCTGCTCGATGTCGAGGCACGCCTTCGCGGCAACAGCACCTACCTGCCCCGAAAAGTCATCCCAATGCTGCCCGAGACCCTGTCCAACGGCGTCTGCAGCCTCCAGCCCAACCAGAAACGCTTCGCCAAAAGCGTCTACATAACCTACGACCGGCAGGGCAACGTCCTCGGCCGTGAATTCGCCAACAGCCTGATCAGCTCCACCGCGCGCCTCACTTATCTCGAAGCAGACGCAATCATCAAGGGCGACGCCAAAGGCCGCCCCGGCGAAGTCGTCGCCCTCCTCAAGGACATGGAGATGCTCGCCCGCGCCATAGAAAAACGCCGCGACAAGAACGGCATGCTCCACCTCGACCTGCCCGAAACCGAACTTGTCTTCGACGACGAAGGCCGCGTCGTCGACGCAGAGCCCTCAGACACCAGCTATCCGCACACCATCATCGAAATGTTCATGGTCGAGGCCAACGAAGCCGTAGCCAGTTTGCTGGACCGGTTCAATGTTCCCTTCATGCGGCGCATCCACCCGGATCCCGACCCATCCAGCACGAAGAACCTTACGCGCTTCATCAAGCTGTGCGGCCTGAAGGTTCCGCGCAACCTCGACCGCGCCGCCATCCAGGACCTGCTCGCCTCCGTCAAGGGCAAGCCCGCCTCCTACGCCGTCAACATGTACATCCTCCGCAGCCTGCAGAAGGCCGAATACGCGCCCATGCACATCGGCCACTTCGCACTTGCCTCTAAAAACTACTGCCACTTCACAAGCCCCATTCGCCGCTACGCCGACCTGCTCGTTCACCGGCTGCTGCACTGCTACATCGAAGGCCGTCTGAATCTCATCGGTCTTGAAGAGGTTATTCCCGAAGCTGAACTCGCCGAGATCGGACGACACATCAGCTTCACGGAACAGCGATCAGCGGACGCGGAACGTGAGCTCAAGACTGTACTTATATTGCAGATGCTTAGCGGTAAGATTGGGTCGGAGCTTAATTGCGTGGTGTCGGGATTGACGGGTTTTGGGATATTTGCGCAGTGCATCAAGTACGGGATTGAAGGCCTGATCGAGTTCGGGGATCTTGGGCTTGATGAGTGGAAATTCGACGAGAAGACGCAGGCGGTGATGGGGGTTCATTCGGGCAAAAGCGTTCATCTTGGGCAGGATATGCGGGTTCGGGTGGTTGAAGTGGACATTGCTGCGCGAAAACTTTCGCTGGCGCCCGTTGAGCCGCTGGTATCCTCGCGGCAGAAGCTGAATACTGCTGAGAACCGGAAGAAGGCCCGGAAGACACAGAGAAAGCGGCGGTCGCGGCGGGGCTGATTTTGGGGTCGAAAAGCGCGTTTTGCCTTGCTAAAGCGGGGAAATTGCTGCTTTTTGCCGCGGCGGGGGCGTTAAAAAGGGTCAAAACAGTGCGAATGCGTGCGCAGAATTGCTGAAAAGGCGGGTTTTGCGCGCTTTTTTGTGCGCGTTTTTTCATATTTTTGCGCAGGAGTTTTCTTAAGGGGGTGTTTTTTTCGGATTAGTGAGAGTTTCTGCGCGCGCTGGGGGGCGAAATTGAGCCACGAATTTATACTAATCGAAACGAGTTTGTCTTGTGTTACCACTGGGGGACGGGCTTGGGAAGGGAACTGGTTAGATGGGGGCGGGTACGTGTGGGGCGGAGTTTTTACCATGAAGTTATTGAAGAAAATGAAGAAAGCATAATGGATATAGGAGGCAGTAAAGGAGATTAAGAGAGTGGAGAGTTGATGGGGAATTTCGGTGGAGGGGGCGCCACTGGTGCGGTAGGGCTGGCATGTGGGGTGGTGGGATGCTGTGAGGGGGCGCCATTTCATGGCGTTATATGCAGCGGAAGCGCTTTCGGCGAGGCTTTTTCTTATATCTTTGTGTCTTGATGTGAGGGGATTGCATGTGGCTGTTGGGGTGGCGGGATGTGATGGGAGGTATGAGAGTTATACTGTTGCGGCCGTGTTTGTGGGTGAAGGGGAGGAGATGTGGGGAATGGGGATTTTGGTGGGCGGAAAATACTTGC
>JAWLHD010000289.1:0-5833 GCA_041690555.1 Anaerohalosphaeraceae bacterium | reverse complement strand
CTTAACGATATGACCAACTACTGCGAGGCACTCCGCGAAATCAGCGCCGCACGGAAGGAAGTACCCGGACGACGAGGCTACCCGGGCTACCTCTACACTGACCTGGCAACCATCTACGAACGTGCCGGCCGAATCAAGGGCAAAAAAGGCTCTATCACAATGGTCCCGGTCCTGACCATGCCCGAGGACGACAAGACGCACCCCGTCCCCGACCTCACCGGCTACATCACCGAAGGCCAGATCATAATGAGCCGCCCCCTGCACCGAAAAGCCGTCGCGCCGCCCGTGGATGTCCTGCCGAGCCTGTCACGTCTCAAGGACAAGGGCATCGGCGAGGGCAAGACGCGAGAAGACCACGCCGACCTCTACAACCAGTTATACGCCGCGTATGCACGCGGAAAAGAAGCACAGGAACTGGCTACTATCCTCGGCGAGGCCGCACTCTCTGAAGAAGACAGAAAGTACATGACGTTCGCAAACGAATTCGAAGCCAGATACATCTCCCAGGGGTACTACGAGAACAGAACCGTTGAACAAACCCTTGACCTCGGTTGGGAGCTTCTTAGCATGTTTGAAAACGTCGAATTGAAACGAATCGACGCCGACCTTATTGAGAAGTACATGCCCAGGTTCAGGAACAAAATATAAAGCCGCGAAGGTTATACGATGCTCGAAAACGTAAACGCAACCCGAATGGAGTTGCTTCAGCTCCGCAAAAGAGTGGCCCTCGCCAGCCGCGGTCACAGACTACTGAGCCAGAAACGCGACGAGATATCAAGACAACTGGTGCAGATCGCAAGGCTTATTGGACCTCTTCGCAAGCAGATCGAGATGGATCTGCTCGAAACCACGCGCCGATTCATAATGGCCAGGGCAACTATGGAGCCCGAAAGCGTCGCCGCCGCTATGGAAGTACCCACAAAGAGATTCAGCCTTGCAATCTCCTTCGCCCGCATCATGAGCGTAAGAGTGCCCCAAATCGCAAAGGAAATCGAAGGTGACATCGTCTGCTACGGATTTGCCTCCACAAGCGGCGAACTGGATGTCGCCCTAAGGGCGCTCGAACGCGCCTTCGATCGGCTCATTGAGCTCGCAGAAAAGGAGAAACAGGCACAACTCCTTGCCGTCGAACTGCAGATGACAAGGCGACGCGTTAATGTCTTGGAGCACGTCGTAATCCCGGACATCCAGGAAACAATCAAATACATTTACAGCAAACTCGGGGAGGCTGAAAGAGACAATATCAGCCGACTCATGAAGATCGCAGATATCATCCGCGGCACATGACGCATGCCTTACGCGGCCAACGCCCAACGGGCCCGGTTTGCTGATTTGCCGGTTTAAACCGGCGAATGTGAAATTATGGCAGTCAACGGCGCAGACAAAGCAGGCGGCCCGTCGAAATCGTTTATGACGGTCGGGCCCACGCTACATTACAGCCACAGCAACGTCATGCGATGCTGGTGGCTCGCCGTCGTCATCTACGTCATCGCATGCCTCTTCTGGTCCCGAATACTTACGGGAACAGCCCTCGAACTCAATACCGAACGACTCACAATGTGGGATTCATGGGCCCTCGGGCCGTTCGTCGTAAGCCCTATCAGTATCTACGAATATCCCTGGCATATCGTCGTCCTCGGCTGGCTGATGGCCCTTCTGGCTGTCGCCCCCATCATGGCCTCACAGTTGCTCAGCTTTCGCTTCAGCCTGCCCATGATACTCGCAGCCGTTCTGATCGCGCGCCTCCATTGGTTCGGCGTATTTCTCGGCCTCAGTTGCATCGCCGTCGCTTGCAGACCCCTGCGATTCCGCTCGCGCTTCATAGCAGTGCTGCTCTGCACGTCGCCCCAACTGCTCTACTGGGCGATATTCGGCGGCGTCGAAGATGTCGATCCTATACGATGGGGATTCTCCTATGCGCCCTGGTTGTCGGCATGGCTCATGTCGCTGTCCGTCGCCGGCGCTATCCTCGCAATCGGACATTTCACGCGTTACAAGCCCGGTCTGGTCTTCAGCGTCACCGGCCTGCTACTGGTCGGCGCAGTCACTGTCTTCTTTCTTAAGATCAGCTTCTCAGAACTCGACTATCAGTTGTACATAGCCAGGAACAATCCCGAAGAAGTCAGAGAGTTCCACGACCGATCCATGAGTGAAGCTATCGACAACGCAATTAAAGATGCCAGCACCGAAAGCTACCTCCGCGGACTTTTCTATCCGACCGAACCCATCCTGCTGCGAAAAGAACTCAAGAATGAGATCATCAATCAATTGAGCGCCGACCAGTGGCCAAACTGGTTTGTCAATATACTGCCCGAAGAGTTCAGGTATCAGAACAGACGCCAGAAACTCCTCGACCAGTACCAGGTATTCATCGAGAAATGGCCTGCCAGCAAGCGCATGCCCATTGCCCTCTATTACAAGGCCCTCCTCATGGAGTACAGGCCGGACATAAGGCTCCTGACCCTCAGTAATCGCGAGATACTTCACTTCTATAACAACTACCCCCACCGCGAAACACTCGTTATATGGTACAAGCTATACGATGAGTTCCCCGAAAGCCCCGAATCTCTCGAGGCCAGATGGCGCATCGCCGTCCATCAGGCCGGGCAGGGCGAATTCGAAAAGGCTTCCGAGTTGTGTATCGAGGCACGAGCTGGCGTAGAAGAACTGCTCGCCGAGGCCAGTCAGGCACAGATTCCCGGAGAGTCGTTTCTGACCGCTTTTTCCGCACCCGCAAAGACTGTAATGACCCCCTTCAAGCTTCGCGAACTGAAGACAAAACTCGATGAATTGCTCGTACTCATCAGCGAGCAGAATCGCACTGAAGACCCCGCCGTACAGAATCGACTCGCCAGATTCGTCCTGCTTAATCCCTACAGTCGCCAATACGCCGACGAACTCAACACACTGCTCGCCGAAATTGGCCAGGGACAAACCGATCCTCTCATGGACAACATCATGCTCGCCAGGGTCATGCTCATAAATGATCCCCAGCAGAAAGCCGCCGAACTCAAGGCCCTCAGCGAGCGGTTTGCAAACACCGACGGCGGTATCCGCGCGCTGTATGAACTCGGACTCCTGAAGGTCAGCCTCTGGAAAGATGCCGAAACAAAGCCGGAAGACAAAAGCAGGTATCTGCGAGAGGCCCGCGACATACTCAGCATCTTCATGAATCTCTACCCCCAGAGCATCTTCAGTGAACAGGCAAGAATGATGCTTGGCAACCTGCCCTCTGCCGATTGATATGCCCGCATCATGCCCCACTGCACAGGTCGCTCGCCCTATCGTTCGGAAGGTCTCCAAGCCCTCGTGACCACAGCAGGCTCGCCGGCGCCATCCTGCCGACGGCTTATACCGGCTGCATCCGCTCCGGAACTCCCCAAAGCCGCTATTGACTTTTCCACATATCTTACTTATGATAATACTGGAAGGAATTTGAGGGTTTAGTGATGACGCCGACCATAATGAACCGCAGTCTTCGGCCCTGTCGCCTCTGCGCGGCCCACCCTTGGATTCCCCGAAAAACGTTCCTGCGCTCGACTGCACGCGCGGGGGGACCCTATGACTGAACCTCAGAAAAAAGACAACACACAAGCCGCACCCGGCATTCTCATAGTAGGCGATGCCGCCGAGGCCCTGACGCGCGACGCGCCCGAAGCCCGCAGCCGCCTGCATTTCTGCGGCGATATTTTGGAAGGAGTCGCACTTGCAGCCGAGCGGTGCTTCTTCGCCATATACATCGTCATGTCAGGGTTTGATTCGCAACTCCTGCCTGCCCTTATCATGCTGCGCCGGATCAGCCCCGGCTCCCGGATCGTTCTACTGGCGCGCATGCACGAGGAGGCCCACGCAAAACAGATGATTCGCACAATTGGCAACCCCGCTGCACCCGCCGACGACTATCGTATCTGCCCCGTCGATCCGGCTACGCTCGCGTCATCTGTCCAGATGTGCCTGCCCGAAGCTGCCGTCCGCGATGCCTATCCGCTGCTTGCCGCCCGCGACGAAAGAATCCGACAGCTCGAAAAACTCGCAATGGAAGATGACCTCACCGGTTTGAAAAATCGCCGATATGTTCGGGAGTTCTTAAGCCAGATAATTGCCAAAGCCCGCCGCGAGGCCTTCCATGTAACCCTCCTCGTTTTCGACATCGACAACTTCAAACGCTACAACGACGCCTACGGCCATGCTGTCGGCGACAACGTCCTGCGACAGGCAGCCGTCATGATGCGCCGATGCTGCCGCGCCCACGACGTAACTGGCAGAATCGGCGGCGATGAGTTCGCATTCGTCTTCTGGGACTGCCGCAAAGCTGGCGAAACCGCCGAAGTCGACCAGCCCCTCGAATCCGACCGACGCCACACAGAAGGCCGCCATCCACGCCAGGCCGTCTTTATGGCCGAACGATTCCGAAAAGAAATCAGCTCCGCCGACCTGTCCTTCCTCGGCCCCGAAGGAAAAGGTATCCTCACCATCAGCGGTGGACTCGCCTCATTTCCAAAGGACGGCCGAACCGTTGATGACCTCTTCGAGCAGGCCGACAAGGCACTCCTTGAGGCAAAAAGAAGCGGCAAGAACCGGATATATCTCGTGGGAACAAGTCGCCCCGAAACGCGCCAATAATACCCCATCACTTCGAAACGATCACCGTCTCGAACGGTCCTAAAAGTCTGTAGCGAATCCCGCGCCATGTAATAGTCCGCCCGAAAGCCGATGCCGCTATGAAAACAAACAGAACCCACGACCATAAAAAAGTCCCGCCAATGTCCGCGATTGCCGACGCCCGTAAACGCTCGGCCTCCGCCGGAAGAAGCTGCATGATCATCCGCTGCCGCAGAACGCTCCGGTAGATCTGCCCACCCACAAAGATCGCCGGCACCACGACATACAACCAAAACAGCAGCGGCTTGGCGACCGCCGCGTACGCCGCGAACGCCGCCCCGCCCCAAACACCCAACACTGAGTATGTTATGCAGAACAACCCAAACCACCACGTCCGCGGCGTAGTTACCCGTGCGATCACAAACTGCCTCCGCGCAAACTCGAAAAGCCCACCCCAACTCGTCTTCTCATGCGATGCAACCATGCACCGAGGCGCGAAGATGATCTTCATACCCGCCCGTTTGATCGCATACGACAGACTCAGATCGTCAGAGATCGCCTTGCCCCAAACCGACTCCAGATCGATCCGCCGCGCCGTCTCCGACCGGATCGCCATTGACCCGCCCCAGAGTTGGTTGAAATCCGTGTTCCCCAACATCTGCGCAATCTTGCCGTTGATCGCCGACAGTGCAATCGACGCCATATTGTTCTCCGCCGGAACAAACCACCTGTAACCAGTCGTCGCACCGTGCCGCTCCTTGCGAAGAGGATAAACCATGTGCTCCAGCCAGTCCGAAGGCAGACATGCATCGCTGTCCGCAAATGCAAGCACCTCAACATCCTCCGGCGCCTGCCGCACCGAATGAAGCAGCCCGTGAATCTTCTGGCTGCACCCACTCGCGGATCCCGCCGTCAGGATCCGAACCTCCCGGGCGCCACAATCCCACTCGAGCTCATCACGCAGCCCGCAAAGTGCAGCATACGCGGGATCCGACTCGTCCTGCACCACGAAGTGCAGCACAAAATTCGGGTACTTGAGCGCGAACATCGAACGTATGTTCTTCTCGAACGCACTATCGATGCCCCTGCACGGAACTGTCAGCAGCACCGGCCGACGAACGTCCGGATGACCCTGCCCCGACTTCTTAAGCGCATAAAAATAGTTCCGCCGCGACTGCCAGATGAAAAGCCCCTGCGATATGATCGCCAGAAAAGCAATAAAACCATAAAC
>JAWLHD010000288.1:0-5845 GCA_041690555.1 Anaerohalosphaeraceae bacterium | reverse complement strand
TAGCCGCGGATATGCCTTCCTCAAGCAGCGGCTCAAATATAAACTGTTCCGTGAAGTTATGGTGCCCCGGCAGATACGTCTGCGAATACTCCCCGCGGAGTTCGATCGGTTCGCTGGTCAGACCTTCGATCACCGTCTTGTCCCACCGCGAAAGCGGCGCGGTGTAGCCCGCCACGATCCCCTTTGGCTCAGGCGGCCAGTAGAAGAAAGTCGTGATCAATATGCCCTCGCCTTCTTCGCCTTCCTCGCGTTCGAGAACGTTGCCCCCGCCCGAAGTGCGAACCTGCAGCTTGTCCCCCGCCTCAGGCCGCGGCCGACGCCACAGCCGCACCGTGTCCGATGTCGTAGTGCCCAGTCCCCACCAGTCCCAGCTCGGCCTCCGCTCTTCGTATGTTACTTCCACCGTCAGGTCGCCCAAGTCGCGCAGCGTAAGCACGGGGCATTGTGCCTGAGATACCAGAACGCCCAAATTCGAACTCGTAAGTGCATATTGCTGCGGCTTGCGAAAATCGTCGAATGTCCAGCGGTCAACCGCCGTGTTGTCTTTGAAGCTGTATCGATACTCAGGCCATAGCACAAAACCGCCATCGCGGGTCCTCACCTCGCAGCCGTGCAGATAATCCGTGCTCACATCTGAATAAACGCTCTCGCCAAGACTCTTCTCATCAAGCCAGGTGCTCCTCGTCCCCAGACGCCATGTCGACTTGACGCGATGGTTGGCGAATATCTCCCCGAACTCCCCCTGGTAGACGGCGTACTCCGCCGGCTCGCTGATCAGGAACGGCGTGATGCTCGCCGCAGTGTCAGGCCGGGGAATCTCGCGAATCTGTTTCACTTCTAACCGCCCATCCGGTGCAACCTTCTTGTATTCGAAATCCAGCACGTAAGTCCCCTTGCCCGTAACCGCTTCGAAACGATCCGCCGCCTGAACCAGCAGCTTCGCAAGATCGACGTACTCCTGTTGCCATGCCAGCACCGTCGAGCCCCGCGGCACCAGGTTCGACTCGCGCAGCAGATTGACATAGTAATTCGTCCCCCAGCGATTGACCGTAACCTCCTCCGGGATTGAACCGTCCGTCGGGTTGCTCACCGACACTGCGCCCAATTGCGTAACCAGCTTGATCTCGCACGATGTCCCCGCCCACGTTTTCGACAGCAAAGCCACTCCGTTGGCCATCTCGATCTCATCGGGATAAGAATGGTGCACGAGAATCGCCATGCCGACCTCATCCTCAATAATGCCCCAACGCAGACGCTCCAGGTACGCGTTCTGATTGTAGAAGCTGGCGAACACCCGCCGAATCGCCCGAAACACTCCCCGCTCGCTGTACTCAGTCGGATCGCATCGGCATGGCCCGCTGGTGTCACCGTCAAGATCGTCCGCAAGACACCCGCTGTAGCTGTCGTAAAGCCCCGCCCCGGTGAACTGCTCGCTGTCCTCAACGTTCGTCGAACTGCGAAAACGTATCTTCCGGTACGGATCGAATCCGTACTGCGGATCCTGTAGCGTGGCAAGAATCGCATCTCGCAGCTCCGCGCTGAATACTGTAGCCGATTCCGACCGGAACAGCGCGCGAATATCCGACAGCGTCACCGCCACCGCCGACATGTCCGACGGCGGCCACGAAAAGCACGAAAGCCGCAGCGCAATCTCCTCGCGCAGCGTACGCCCCGTCTGGATCGTCTGGTTCAGGTAGCCGTTCCAAAGATCGAACGAAAAAGCGGCCGCGACCGGACACGCATTGGGTATCGACGTCCGCAGCAGTCCGTAATTGGCCGCCTTGCCGCCGAAGTGCCGAATATCCGACGGGCCTAATGTCTCGGTGTTAGCGCTCCACGCGCCATAAGGAGTAACCGGCGATATCGACAGTCCACCGCCTGTCTTGAGGGCAAGAATCTCCGCCTTCGTCGCCTCATCTATCTTTCCCGTAGTGTCGATCAGCCGAACGTCTGTCTCCCCCCACGTCTCATAGACCCGCAGCACAACGTCACGCCCGATGAACGACTCCGCCAGCTCCACGTCGTCCTCCAGCGCAAGAAACGCAAAAGGAATACCGAATGTCTGCGCCAGAATCGCCACATGCGAATTCGGCGTCGAAGGAGCTGTCGTAATCACGCCCGCCACAATGGGAATCTCCGCCGGTATACCGTCCGTCAGCAATATGTCATCGGGGCGCAGCCGCCCGGAGACAAAGGCCGTGTCGATCTCGTCCGGCTCAAAATACTTCAATGTCCCAAGTGCCCACCCGCTGCTGTAAACAATGTTCCCCTCCGCCCATCGCGCCGCCGAACTGATCTCGATCCCCTCCGCCGCCAGCCAGTCCTCATGCTCCCTTGCCGCCGCGACTTGTTCGTATGCCGGAAAGTAATACGCCTTCACGCCCCCCTCCGCCTGCACCGCGCCGCGCACCGTGTTAAACATATCCCGAATCTGCTCACGCGTGTACGCATCCCGCCGCACCATCTCGATGCCGTATTCCGCACGTGCCGGCGGCGGAGGCCACCCCGCCGTCGGAGGCAATATAACCGCACCCAGCACAACCTGCTGTCCCGACGCGTAAAGACTCACCGCGTCAAATTCCACCCTGCTCATCTTTCGAAAAGGCGACAGGTAGTTAACCGCGAAATCATAGTGAAACGCATACTCACGGCAGTCCTGGAAATAAACCACCTCCGGATCGTAAGGCGGCAGAAGAATCGCAAACTTAACCCAGCCTGGATCGCTCGAGGAACTGCCAGTCAGTGCAAACGGTTCATCTGGAAATACTATCTCATGCTTCCAGGAAACGTCCTCACCCACAATCTGTCCGCGCACCGCCGCCGCGACACACATTGCCGCAAAAACCAACAAGATCCTTGCACACCCCATTGCTCCCTCCTGCTCAAAACACTCGCTTCCAACAGCTTCTGCACGCCATCATTATACATAATCACACCTCCAATTTCATCCCCCCATTTCCCGGCCGCTTCCATGCCGCGCTGCCGGCCCCAGCACAATCTCTTAAAACGTTTAATACTATCCCGTTTGCGAGCATTTCATACGTAACAGGCCATAGTGGCAGTGCAAATCCTGAAACGGCAACAGCATTGTATTGTCCGCTATGTGAACTCAGAATGAAAAAGGCGCCAACCGACGACGTAATTGCAGATGTGCACCATGCTTGTCGCGTTATGATTCAATGCCAACGAATCCGGTTGCGGAGTTTGCCATCAGAAGCAAACCACCTGATTCAGCGCAAATCAAGTCGTACTACGTCCGACCCGCCGACCCCCATGGGCTAAGCGGCAGGCCGGTTGTCTGTTTGCGGTTGGCGCTTGAATAACTGAACGATGAATCCGATTACAAGGCAGAAGACGCCGGCCAGAATAATGAGCACTGCCAAAATCAGCATTATCGCCGGCAGAATGGTCGAGCCTGTCCAGAAACCTCCCGCTAACATCGCCGCCACCGCAAGCAGCAGGCCTAACAGAATCAACTTGCTCGGCACTGACTTAACGACAAGAACCGTCACGAAGCCGATCGCCAGAACCGCCGCCGCCGCGAACATGACAGTGAATACTACGTCTTCCTCGGTAAATGCCAATAACTGCCCCATCAGAACACTCCCTTATACAGATGCTCATGAACGCAAAAAACGATTTCCGCGAAATCGATCTCGTCGGCTATATGTAAACCTTGTCCATCATGCGTGGAAAGGCTATGCACTGACGGATGTGCTTTTCGCCGGTGATCCAGGCGACTGTGCGTTCCACGCCAAGGCCGAAGCCGCCATGCGGCGCCGAGCCGTACTTCCGCAGATCCAGGTACCACCCATAGTCCTCGGGGTTGTAACCCTCATGGTTGATCCGTGCCAGCAGCCGCTCGTAGTCGTCCTCCCGGACACTGCCGCCGATGATCTCGCCGAATCCGGCAGGCGCCAGAAGGTCGAAGTTCTCCACCACCTGATCGTTCTCTCGGTCGGTCCGCATGTAGAATGCCTTCGCGTCGCGCGGGTAATGCGTAACGAATACGGGCTTGTCATGCATCAGCGAAATGATCGTCTCGTCCGAGCCGCCCAGGTCCTTGCCCCAGCGGAAACACGCCGCTAATTGAGCATGCTTCGGATTGTTTTCGATCTTGACCTCGACCTCCGCCAGTTCGCTGTTCAGCTCGATAAGTTCACGGGCGTTCTTCTCCTGCTGCCACTTCTTCAGTCCGACCCTGCTATCCTGTGCCTCGATCTCGGCGATACGCTGCTTGATTTCCGCCTTGCGGCTCTCGAACTGTGCCTGCTGTGCCGCCATGAATTTGGCCGTGAGCTCGCTCGTGAGAACGTCCACAACCTCGGTGTAGGTGAGGCGGCAGAACGGCGGGCGAATCTTTTCAAGCGAGGCAATGTCCGCGCCCAACTGCTCCAACTGCGCACAATTCTCGGAAAGCACTCGCTCGACTATATAAGACACGAAGTTCTCTGCAAGGTCCAGCAGCCCCGCCAGATCTGTATACGCCACTTCCGGCTCAACCATCCAGAACTCCGTCAGATGCCGGCGAGTCTTGGATTTCTCGGCGCGGAAGGTTGGGCCGAAGCAGTACACCTTTCCATAAGACATCGCCGCCGATTCCAGGTAAAGCTGCCCGGTCTGCGTCAGGTGCAGTTTGCGCCCGAAGTAATCCACCTCGAACAGTGTCTGCTCGCCTTCACCGGCGATGGTCGTGAAAATCGGTGTGTCGACCAGTACGAAGCCGTTGTCATTGAAGAACCGGCGGATCGCATCGATCACCGTATGGCGTACCTTGCCGATGCACCACTGCCGCTGTGACCGCAGGTGCAGATGGCGATTCTTCATCAGAAAATCGATCCCGTGCTCCTTCGGCGTTATAGGGTAATCCGTCGCCGGTCCCACTATTCGGACGTCGCTGACCGCCAGCTCATAGCCCCCTACCGACCGTTCCTCGCGCCGGCAGAGACCCATTGCGGCAATCGCCGATTCCTGGCCAAGGTGCTTGAGCTGCTCAAACAAATCGTCCGGCACACTGCCCTTCTCTACGACACATTGGCAAAGACCGGTGCCGTCCCGAACGATGAGAAAAAGGAGTTTGCCGCTTGATCGCGAATTGTACAGCCAGCCCTGAAGCCGGACTTCCTGTTCGACGTGGTCCTCAAGTTGCGCGATGGTCGTCGTGGTCATGGTTCATCCTGAGCAATTCATTGTCGGCGCACAGTACCCGCTGGCTTCTTCACGTCTTATTATCGGCCTGTATCGTGGTTAGCGTCAACAACAAATGTCTGAGCGCCAGGCAATCATCGCCGATCGCCTCAGGCGTTGGGCTCAAAAACTTTCACTGTGTTCTTGCCGGCCTGTTTGGCTGCGTACAGCGCCTGGTCTGTGGCTTTGGTAACGTCGCCAGGACAAACCTCAGAACCATATTGCCCTACGCCGACGCTGATCGAGAGCGGTATCTCATTGGTTTCCCATACCATTGGCGTGCCCGAAACCATCTGAACCATGCGTTCGGCGACGACAACGGCGTCGGCAAGCGAGGTATTGGGCAGGATAATTGCGAATTCGTCGCCCCCGTAGCGAGCCGCTGCGTCGATTTGGCGAATGCATGCGCCGATGCGGCGGCTTATCTGCTTGATTGCCATGTCGCCGGCGCGGTGGCCGTGATTGTCATTTATGGGCTTTAGATTGTCGATGTCGGCCATAATGATTGATATCTGGCCTCCGTAACGTTGCGAACGGCGAAGTTCGGTTTCCAGCGTCTCGTAAAACGTGCGATGGTTGAGCATACCCGTCAGCCCGTCCGTCTTGGCCTGACGCTGGGTCTTCTCGAAGAGGCTTATGTTCCCGAGGCTCGCGCCTA
>JAWLHD010000287.1:0-5868 GCA_041690555.1 Anaerohalosphaeraceae bacterium | reverse complement strand
CTTACGCCCGCAGGTGAATCTGCCCCTGATGTACCTTCTGAACGGCCTTGCGAAGGCTCTTGAGAACATAGTTCTCCGCAACCGCCTCCCAGCCCATATGCTTGGCGAGATTGTACCCCGACTCGATCATGGAAGCCATCTCCGAATCCTGCTTCGGCAGCCGCGCACAAATCTCAAGCGCCACCGTTTGGCTGACCTGCTGTTCGATACGGTCGCGCGCTTCCCGGTTGATCTGCTGCAAGTCCTCAAGGTCGTACCAGCCGTCCCAGTTGAGCTTCGTATAGTCGGCAATAATCACGTTCTGCACGTCCTGCCCCCCCGTCACCGCATTGACGAAACCCGCGCATCCGCACACGTTGGACACCACGCACAGACCCCCGAAACTCAGCGGCTCCAGTTGCGCTATGCCGAAAGGCTCGTAAATACTCTGTCCGAACTCCACGTCCGAACCCTTGCGGATATCCATAAACTCCATATCCGCCGGCACACGCCGCCCGCAGCAGGCCCGATCAAACCCGAACTGGTTGATATACACAACCTTCACATTCCGGCTGCGAGCATTGAACTCCTGCACGCCCGTATAGAATCCCGCCTCGCCGCCCGAAAGGTCCGGCATCCCTTCCCGATGAGCAACTGGCCAGTTGTACCGCGCCTCCATATCATAGATGTCCCCGTCGCGACGCTTGCCAACCTCAGTGCTCAGCACGAACAGAACCGCCGTCCGACCCTCCGTGCGAAACTCGCGGTCGATGTGCTCCAGCACCCGCAGATCGCGCCAAAGCCCCTTGCTCGGCGTCATCCGCGTAACGTGCGTAAACAAAAAGTCCGGCCGATATCCCAGAATAACGTCGCAGTATTCCCGCAAACGCTCTCTGGACTGCTGCTTCTCCGCAAGACTGATCTGCCACGCCGGTATCCCGTTGTAAGTAAGGTCGATATCCGCCAAATGAAACTCCGGAGCCATGAAACGAAGCTCCTCAACAACGTAATCGCCGACCGCCAGAATATTGTCGCAATGCCGCGCCGCGTCAACCAGCGCAAACTTGAAGAAGTGGTTTTGATCGCCGAATACCTCGTTGACGCTCTGGCCGCTGTCCTTGGCGGCCTTCATCACGTTATAGAACATCGTGTCGTGACCCGAATGCTTCTCCACCAGTCGCCGCATAGGAGCAACTTCATGAGCATAGAACACCGTCTTGAAGTCGAACGGGTCCAGTATCGCCTGCAGGGCAGTCGGCATCCCCATGAACTCGTGCGCAACTACAATCGTCGGCGTGTCGTGCTTGGCCGCGCCGATCGCCTTGAGAACCGCAATCGCCGGAGGTCCCAAACGCACGTATTGCTCGAACTCCCAAAGGTTCTCGTACATGTCGCTGCGAATGCCGAACTCCTGGAACATCCGCCACTTCAGTTCGTTAACCGGCTTGTCCGCGATCCGCGTTATGTCGATCAGGATCACCTCCGGCGAACTCTTGTTGCCGCTCATCGGATCCACGAACGTCCGTCGACCGTAGACAATGTTCACGTTGAAAGCGTCCTCGATCTTGCGGAAATTGGAGAAATAAGTCGACTTGATCATCCCATCCACGGATGAGTACAGAACCTCCCCGTCCTCCCCCAAACGCTCGCTTGCGTCACCCTCCATAGAGAACAGCGGGCTGATCAGAATATTACGACCCGTCTCCCGCTGATAAGTATCGCTCGTAAAAAGACCCTCCAAAACGGCGCCAATACCGCCGATTTTTCCGATCGCCTCATGGGTAACATGTACCACAGTCGGTTTTTCGCTCATTTTTGCGTCCTCGCCACAGAATACTACCACTTCTACGATGTCGACAATTACAAGGTTTTCGCTCAGATCCGCATAAAATATAGGGTAGGCTTCGACCCAAGGCAACCGCCTTGTTCATCACGCCTGCTCACTTTTTTCACGCCCGAGAAAAACCTCCGCCGGTCATGCCAATGTCGCCTATTCTCGGACTAAAGCATAAAATACGTCATATTTTTTTTGCTCCCGGAACATACATTCGGCCATGTTGCCTTTAACGGTTACACAGCCTCACCGTACAGAGGACGTTCATACGCCCAGGATCGCCGTCTTGTTTGCCTGCATCTTTGGGCACCCTCTTACCGTCCCACAGCCCGGAACTAATCCGCAACCCGCCTGACATAAACGTAATACGCTCCGCGACTCGCCCCGTCCTCATCCGTAAACCAAGTCTGCATCGTCGTCTCCCCCTCGCGCAGCGCAGCCTCGAATACAACCGCCCCGGCAGACGCATCCACCGCCTTCGTGGCGTCATATCCGCCGACCTTCAGCCTCGCCGTCGTCGGATTGATCGCCTTCGCTTCGCCGATAGTCGCGCCTATAGCCGCACCCGCCTCCTCCGGCCAGCGCCGCAGAGTAAACCTATACCTGCCCGCGCGCACCACCCGGATCGCCCAGAACCCGTTTGCCGCGGGTGCATTGCTTATAGCCCCCTGGTGCCATGGCACCTCCGGCCCATGCCAGTCATGACACGTAATACACACCGGCTCCTCCACCTCCGAACCGACGTAAATAGGCACGTACTCGCCGAACCTCGCCGATACGCTCTCCCACCAGTCTTCGTACGCATCCCGCAGCTTCCCAACCACCTCCGGCCTCTGCGCCGAGATATCATCTCTCTGCCCGGCATCCGCCGCCATATCGTACAGCTCCTTGCCGTTGATCAGCCGCCACCGCTTGGTCATAACCGCCGACTGCCGCCACTTCTGTGGATGCTCTATTCGCTGACTGTCAACAAACAGTGTCCGCTCTTCCCAGGCACTGTCACGATTTGTAAGCAGCCCCGCAATGCTCCTGCCGTCGAACTCAACCGCCGGCCGCTCAAGCCCGCAAAGCTCGATAAGCGTCGGCAGCACGTCGATGTGCGCACACAACTGCTCAACGTCCCGCCCGCCGCCGATGCCGCCGCCGGACCACCGCACGAAGAACGGCACACGATGCCCGCCGTCGTACTGCGAACCCTTCGTCCCCCGCATACCGGCGTTGTAGCCCGCCGCCTCCGACCCGTCGCGTGCAAACCGAACACCCGCCGACGTCCCATTGTCCGTCGTAAAAATCACAATAGTGTCTTCTGCAAGCCCCAAACTTTCAAGCTGCACCATCAGCCGACCAATGTTCTCGTCGATATTCGTAACCATCCCCGAGAAGTTTGCGTTCGGGACATCCACCTTGCCCTTGTACAAATCGCTGTAAGCCTCGCCAACGGTATACGGCGAATGAGGCGCATTCGTCGGAATATAGCAGAAGAACGACCGCTCCCTGTTGGCCTCGATGAACCGCATAGCCTCCTCGAACCACACGTCCGTGCAGTACCCCTCGTACTTCTTCGGCACGCCGTTACGAAAATACGTATCGTCGAAGTAATCGTTGCCCCAGTAGTCCGGCGTCTGCCCCACGCCGCCGCCGCCGTGAATAATCGCCTCGTCGAATCCCCGATCCCCAGGACGATACGGGTAGTTGTCCCCAAGATGCCACTTGCCGAATATCCCCGTGCGATAACCGCTGCGCGAAAACACCTCCGCCATCGTAACCTCGTCGGCCCGCATGATCGAACGACCCATGATCGTATGCCACACACCCGTACGCAGCGAATAACGCCCCGTCATCAAAGCCGCACGCGTCGGCGCACAAGTAGGATCCACATGATAATCCTTCAGCCGAACGCTCTCGCCATGCAGCCGATCCAGGTTCGGTGTCCTGATCCGCTTATTACCCAGCGCGCCAATGTCCCCATAGCCCTGGTCGTCAGTCATCACCAGCACAACGTTCGGCCTCCGAACCCCTCCACCCGCATGAGTCAACCCCTGACATCCCGCCGCCAGAAAACTCCCAACCGAAACCCCCGCCGCTTTCAGAAATACCCTGCGATTCATAATGACTGCACCTCTCGAATAATATCCTCATGGGCAGCATAGGTCGCCGTGCTCTGCTCGCACTTGCGCACTCGCAGCACCAGCCAAAGCAGCCCCGCCGCACCGGCGGCGCCCCCCAGACAGACCAGTTGAGTGATCGTCACCGGCCCGACATAAACATGCCGACCAGCATCGCCGCGCCAGAAATCAATCACCCCGCGGGCAATCCCGTACAGCACCACAAACCAAAGCAGCATCGTACCCCGTCGTGATCGTTTGCTCAACACCCACATCACGACCCCGATAGCCAGCATCGCCGCAATCTCGTAAAGCTGCGTCGGATGCAGTGCCACCCCAGCCGGCGCCTTTCCCCCCTGTGGAAACGTGATCGCCCATGACCACGTGCACGCCCGACCGTAACAGCAGCCATTCAGCAGACAGCCAAGTTTCGCCAGCACCCACGGAATCGGTATACTCAACGCCGCAAGATCCAGCCCCGCGCCCCTGCGCCGCGCAGACACCAGCACAACCAGCCCGGCCAGAACGATGTACGCCAGCAGCCCGCCCCACAGTCCCCCCTCCAGATAATGTCCCGCCCGGAAAAGAGCCCCCCACGAGAACTGACCCGCATGAACATCATACAGCAGCTTCGCCCCAAACGTCATCCCAACCATGTACGCAACGCTGACGCACACCTGAACAAACCGCGATACCCACAGCCGCCTCCGCCAGTAGCCCGTCAAAAAGAAATGGCAGAAAATCCCCGCCAGGTACATAACAGCATACGTGTCAATCGGTCCAATCTTCGGCCACATAACCTCGCTCCATTAGTGTGGCACGGGCATCCTGCCCGTGGTATGACCACAATCCTGGGAAAAACATTCAGTGCTTCGAAATCAGCATAGAGTTTCTTCTGCGTCTCTCCGCGTAATCGCAGGATGGCTTACCGACCCTCCAGCAAACCCCGCCCACGCATCCATTCCTCGCACCGCTTCGGCCAGCTTCCCACCGCGCCCGCTGTCGCGCCCAGACCTACACCGTGTCGCCCTTTCTCATAGATGTGCATCTCCGCCGGAACCTTCGCCTTGCGCAGTGCCAGATAGAAGTACACGCTGTTCTCCGCCGGCACGCCAGTGTCCTCGTCCGTATGCAGCAGGAACGTCGGAGGCGTCGCCGCCGTAACCTGCAACTCACTCGAATACTTCCGCACCAGTTCCGCATCGGCGTCCCTGCCAAGCAGATTGTTCTTCGAACCCTGATGCGTAAACCACTCCGTCAGCGATATCACCGGGTACACCAACACCGCAAAGTCCGGCCGGCAGCTCACCCGATCAATCGCGTCGTCCGTATCCGCCCGACCCGCGTGAAAATGTGTCGCCGCAGTCGACGCCAGGTGCCCCCCCGCCGAAAACCCCAAAATCCCGATCCTTGCAGGATCCACCCCAAACTCCGCCGCCCTGGCACGCACCGTGCTTATCGCCCGCTGTGCATCCGTCAAGGGCGCCGGATGCCCGTAACCAGCCCCCGAGTTGCGATGCCGATACTTCAAAATGAACCCCGCCACACCGAACGAGTTGAGCCACCGCGCAATCTGGTGCCCCTCATGGTCGATCGCCAGGTGACCATACCCGCCACCCGGACAAATCACCACCGCCGCGCCCGTCGCCGTCTCATTCGCCGGAAGGTATATCGTAATCGACGGCCTGTCCCCGTCCGCGTCCCCCTTCGCACCCGGAGCAGCATCCGCCCAAAGCAGCTCGGTCCGAGCCTCCGCCAAAACCTGACCCGCCAAAACCGCCACAACCGCCGCCGCAAAAAGAACTCGCATCATCTCACCTTTCATGACGCCTCCCTTATGTTAAATGTAACACTCCACTCTTGATACGCACCATGCCGAATAAACTCACGCTCCCGCTTCAGGCAGCGGCCAATGCTCCGAAGGCGTCCGAGCCGTCTTCAAATATTCCA
>JAWLHD010000286.1:0-5869 GCA_041690555.1 Anaerohalosphaeraceae bacterium | reverse complement strand
CGTTTGTCGTAGTCGGTCCAGCCCGGCGTGAAGTATTCATCGCCGACCTTCTTACCGTTTATGTGCATTTCACAGATGCCGAGCGCTGTTGCGTAGAGAGTCGCGCTCCGTATCGGTTTGGCGATATTGAAGGCTTTCCGCAAGAACCGAGGGGCGGGCAGGTGCATGGTGCGGGTCGCAACCTGACCCCAGGGCTGTACGCCCATGTGGCCGAGCGGTTTTGCGTTTTGCCAGGCAGAATCGTCGAAGGCTGCGTTCTTCCAGCCGTCGGGGGCTGTTTCCGAGACTTTCCATGCGGCATCCGTAAACATCGTCAGCGGCGCCTCCTGCTCGAACTCGATGCGCGCCATTGCTATGAGACCGGCGGGATTGGGCGCGTCGCCGACGTTTTCGGCTTCTACAGCGATGACGTTTGCGCCTTCAACGAGATGATCGCCTATATCAAGCGTTTCGGCTGCTTTAAAGTTGGTGCCGGCTCCCGCCTGGCGGCCGTTGACGTACGCTACGAAGCCGTTATCCGCGGTGATAGTCAGGACGGCCTTTGTAAAACTGCGATTCGGAGGTACGTTCAGGGTGGTGCGGAAGTATCGCTTTCCAACGAGGGCGCTTCTGGCGGGATCGGGTTCGGGCACCCAGATCCACTGGGCATCCTTGAGGACGCTGATCTCCTGTTTCTTGTCGGCGCTTTGCAGGCTTATCCAGGACGCCTTCCATTCGTCCGGAGTCAGACCCATGGACCACATGGCCGGCCTGCTCCACTGCGAGGGCCGGTCGTCCGCGTCCCAAACCATAACCTTCCAATGATACCGGGTCATCGATTGCAGTGGTTCACCACCGTAGGCGATCTGGCTGGTTGAGCGGCTGACGACCTTGCCGCTGTCCCACAGGTCGCCCTGTTTGATCGCGAGTTTTTCGGGACTGGATGCCACGAGCAGGCGGTATGCGGTTTGACGCTGCGCCCGCCGGCTGGATTCGAGTGTCCAACTGAGCCGGGGCCTGGCCACATCGATGCCAAGAGGATCGATGCGGTATTCGCAACGCAGATGCGCCGGCGAGAGATCGCCGGCGACAGAGGAGTCCGAGTTGTCGTGACCGACACGCGCGTTCAGCGTATGAACGCCCTCGTTACAGCCCGCAGTGGCAGACACCGCCAACAAAGCCAACACTGTCAGAATCGTTGAACATATTCTCATTTGGGTTCCCTTGAAGCAATTCATCAGCAGGTTATTGTTTGTGCACGTCGGCGGCCCATTGCTCGTGCAGGGCTGCAAGCTCGGCGACGACCTTTGGATGATTCTCGGCAAAGTTGCGTGTTTCGCTCAAATCTTCGGCAAGATTCGCCAGGAATGTTTCCACTTGGGGCAACTGGCGCCCCTGGAACGTTGAAGCGGGTCCATTGTGAACGAGTTTCCAAGGGCCTTTTCGCACGGCCCAGTGGCCGCCGGTCTGCCAATGCAGCGCCTCATGGGGCGACGAAGCATCAGAATCGATGACGGCCGTTATGTCGCGTCCATCGATTCTGTGCGTTCCGACATCAAAGCCGCAATAGGCCGCAATAGTGGGCAGCCAGTCGATTGAAGCCGCCATCTGGGAGCGCACAGCCCCGGCGGGTATGCGTCCGGGCCATGATATGATGCACGGCACCCGTACGCCGCCTTCCCACAACGTGAACTTGTGTCCGCGGTGAGCACCGGCGCTTCCGCCGCTTCCGCCGAAGTTGTTCCGTATCTCTTCGCTGTGTCCGTGGTCGCTCATGAAGACGACAATGGTGTTGTCGCGCAGGCGAAGTCTATCGAGATGATCGAGCAGGCCGGCGATCATCTCATCGGTGGTGCTGACGAACGCAGCATAAGACCGCCGCGGCTCGTCCATATCCGAGTACATTTGTCGATACTTTTCGCTGCCCTGGAGCGGATAGTGCGGCATGTTGATCGCCCAGTAAAGAAAGAACGGGCGTGTTCTGTTCTTGTCGATGAAGCGGCAGCATTCGTCAAGCATGAGATCGCCGAAGAATTTGCCGTCCCGCCAGACTTCCCGGCCATTTTGCCAGAGATCGTGCAGGTTCGGGCCGTTCCAATAGAAATAATGCGAGTAGTTGTCGATACAGCCGCCCATGTGTCCGAAGGAGTAGTCAAAACCCTGGGCATTTGGCATAGTGTCGGTGTTGTAGCCAAGATGCCATTTGCCAATATGGGCGGTGGCGTATCCAGCCTGCCTCATAACCTCGGCTATGGTTATCTGATCGGTTGGCATGCCCCCATTGCCCCTCTGGGAGGGGGCGTTGCCTGTGAGCTGCGCCCGTTGCGGATAGCGGCCTGTCAGGAGGGCGGCCCGGGAAGGTGAGCACACGGGCGCGGCGCTGTAGAACTGGGTAAATCGCGTTCCCTGTATTGCCAGCCGGTCGATACCGGGAGTGTGAAGATCCGTCGCTCCGTAGCAGTTCGCATCAATTGTGCCCTGATCGTCGGTCAGTATAAAAACAACATTCGGGCGCCGAATGGCGTTTTCGCGGCTGGCAGACTGATTGCAGCCCCCACACCCGCATGCCGTGCAGGCGGCCATCAGTTTCATGAAATCTCGCCGGCTCCAGATCGCATCCGCCATCATCTTACCCTTACTAATCAGTCTGCATTCCATAAAGGCCCGTTGCCGCAGAGTTATTAATGCCAGACACGCCGGCGTTCCGCAAGGATTATTCTCGAGGAGGGCTGCTGCGCGGGCAAGCGCTGGCACATACTGTTTTTCAGTACTGATAAGGGCATTGTACGACTGCCGATAATAGCCTTTGTGTGCAGGTTGGCGGCGACGCCCGAAAAACTAACACGGGATTGTAAGAAATCGGCTATGTTTTCGGGCCGTTTACGTGTTGCGATGCGGCTGTATTACTGAAAAAGCAGTGTTTTGAGGAAACGCTGTCTGAATAGTGCTTCCGAAGCGTCAAATGTTTTTTAGATTTTATATGAGCGGGATGAAAATGGTGTGAATCTTTTAATTTCCCGTTGGAATCTGCCGAACAATTAGCTATAACAATCCCTGTAGTATTGCTAAAGGGATTGGCAATTACAATGGAAGGGACCCAATGACCGAGCAGGCGAGGACTTCGCGTGTACTGATAGGACTGATTGTCTCGATGACTATCGGGGCGGTAGTTCTGATGGCGCTTGACAAAGGCGCAGTCCAGGGAGGTGCATTCAGCCTTTACGTTTACCTCGGCAATGACCCGGTTGAGAAAGCCACGGTGACCGAGCCCACAGCCAGTCGTGTTGACTGGTGCGGAATCGAGGTTCACTACAGCCAGACGATCAGCGGAAATGCAACCCTTCTTCCACTTCTCTACGAGCTGCCAAACGACCAGGATCTCAATACCCATTTCGTCATTTGCAATGGTTCAGGCGGCAATGAGGGACAGATTGAGCCGACGCCGAGATGGCAGATGCAACGGCCGTGTCTGCCGGACGGCAACTGGCGCGGCAACACTGGTACGATCCGCATCTGTGTTATCGCTGATGGTGTGCGGCAGATGCCGACTGAGATCCAGAAGACCCGGACGGACGAGCTTGTCAGAGCACTCTGCAAGCAGTACAAGGTCGGCAGGAACATGGTTGCCTGGCCGGCGAACTGGCGATAGCTGGCGCATGCCGGTCAACAAGTCTTACATGCATTCAACCGCCGATCAGCCCCATGACGATTTCAGCCAGTTTGACATAGGCGTTGCCCCATGCGCCTTCGCGGAAGAACTGGGTCGGACTGTCCGGCGAACCGATGAACGGTCGGAGCAACCAGCCCATCTGTATGCCAACAAACGCATAGATCACCAGCCAGCCTTGCAGCATGAGCCTGTGCCGACGATTCCGCGCGATGAGAGGCGCGTAGAATCGTCTCAGCAGGCGCTGGGCCACAATGCTGGCGGCCCCGAACATTGCGGCATTGAACAGAATGGCTGCTCGGTAATTGGCGCAAGAGGAGTACCATAGCACTGTAAACGGGGCAAATGCCGACAGGATGATCGTGAGACCGGCCTGGGTCGCAACCAGGGCCCGAATCGCCCCGGACCAGTCGTCGCGCAGCCCGAACAGCGTATTCACCACGAAAAAGCTCGGCAGGCTGAGTGCAAAGGTTGCCATCAGCAGCAGCGGCACCTTAAGTGCCGAGTAGAGCACCTGGAGAAATCGCGGGCCGAACACCCCACCGAAACTGCCCATAACCGCCCCATACATGAGTCCGAAGACAACCAGCAGCAGCCATAATTGCATGAGCCGCCGCCGCGTGGTACCCTCCGCCACGACCCACGGCCGCGCCCGTAATGTGTCATCGGCCCAGATCAACATGTGTAAGCCTGCCACATTTGCAGTATTATAAACCGAACAGATTGCCCAGCGTGTGAATCACCGCCTGGAAGAAGTTGCTCTCCCTTGCGCGAAACCACGTGAACTCCATGTTTGGGTTGCCGACGAAGGGCCGCAGCACCCAGCTCATCTGCGCTCCGACCAGGGCAAAGACAATCGTCCAGATGCGAAAAACGCGGACAGCCTTTCGACTGGTGAAGGTGCCGACCTGGTCCAAAGCTCCGCTGGGACTTGCATCCGCGGCCGGTACATGGCTTCCACCGGGTTGCAGTGCGGCATCGGCAGGCGACGCGGCCAGCCTGGGGCAATCCAGCGCCTCCTGTATCAGCACCAGCCGGTGCATGGTGCGAAGCAGAAACGCAAGTCCAAGCAGTCCCGACACCGTGCACATGGCAACGTTGAGCAAAATCATAAACGGGTAGTTCGGTGTGCTCAATGCGAAGAAGACCACGATGGGCCCCAGCGACGCCAGCACCGCCACAATCACACCCGTTGAGGCGACCAGCAGCCGCAGCACTGAAAGCACAGACAGACGCGATCCGACCAGTGCATTGAAGACGTAGAGCGAAGGCAACGTGACCGCCAGCGTCAGGAAGAACAGCAGCGGCAGTTTCACGCCGCTTGCGACGATCTGCATGTACGTGTCGCGCGCCCGGCTTTCCAGTCCCTGCATGAGGTTGAACGAGCCCATGCAGAAACCGTAGAACACCGCCAGGAGAATGATCACAGTCGAAAGCCCGCCTACCGGAATGGCAATTCTGCCGTCGGCCAGCGAAGGCATCCTCGTGGCGTCTCCCCGCAGGATCGAATCCAACTGCTTGAAATACTTCAACATCGTCGGACCTCCCTTAAAGCACCCCCCCAAGTCAGCGACAACGATACACCGGTTTCCCGGATCAGTCAAGAGCTATGAAAGGCCCTTTACCACTTACATAGATGCGTCTGGTCACGGCAGGCATTTATATCGCCTTGAGCGCACAAGTTTCGGATCGCCATAAGGATGGTGAAAATGCCGGTCAAGAGGACGCCATGCACACGCGTGCCCTCCCTTTTGCGGTCTGGGATGTGCGGCTCAGTCCGGCATGGGGCCTGTCTCGACAGCGGCGGGGGCCGTTGTCTCCTCCAACTTTCTGCGCACGACGCTTATCGCGGTGTCCATTCTGCGATACCTGCGAACTCCCAGCATGGCGACAACAATCGCGGCGGGGATACACGCCGCACCCAGCAGCAGAAACCATGCCTGGACCGAGAAATGTATGATCGTCAAACCGGCGATCAGCAGCGCCACCGCCGACCGCAGATATGCCAGCAGCGTGCGTTCATTGGCCAGCAGTGTGCGGTCTATGGCGAGTTCGTCGCGGAGTATAAGCTCCCTGCGTCCAAAACGTTCGTAGAGACTCTTGCTCATTGTAATTTCTCTCGGTTAAAACAGGCCGGTTCATAATAGACGAAACTTCAGACAAGTCAAGCGGCCCGGCCACTTAAGAGACAGAAACAGTGCACTAATGCTTATCCGGACCCAC
>JAWLHD010000285.1:0-5881 GCA_041690555.1 Anaerohalosphaeraceae bacterium | reverse complement strand
GCGAGTGCCGTCGCCGCACATGTCACAACAATCAATCAGTACTGATCAGCTTCATTATCCCCCTTCATAATTGAAGGCGGCTTCTCCGAAAAGTTGAAGAAAACATGGTTGTCTTCAAGTTCATTCACCTTCGTGAGGATATCCTCGTCCGTATCCCCCTTCAGATAATGCACCAGATAGTCCGAGGCGGTGTCCCTCTCACGCGTCACGTCGCCGATCTTGCCATACATCAAGCCTCGATCGAAAACCTGTCCGAAATACGGCATCGAATTGCACGAACTGTGAAACATCCTCGCGTATTTCAGCTCCTTTTTGTCAAAGGACTTGGGGGCCGCATAACAAATAACCTTCCCAACGCTCGTAGCGCCGCTTGTGTAGTGCGGCTGAACCCTGAATGAGTTATCCGTGTAGCATTCGCCGAGAAACACATGTATGTAATTTCTTTCGATCTCCACGCCGTTGCCCGCAGGCCCGTAAACCCGCAAACGGATACTGTACCGTCCGGGCGAGGTGTAGGTATGCACGGGATTCCTGTCTTCGCTGCTCTTGCCGTCACCGAAATCCCACCGCCATGCGCGGATATCGCCGGTGCTCTGATCGTGGAAACTCACTGTCATGCCCTGATTCCCGCGCATCCTGGACGCCCAGAATTGGGCAACGGGCTTGGTGCTGCCGTCGACAACGATGAAATTCTTCTTCTCCTCCATATCCTTGCGGCCGTCAGTGGCCGTCACACGAAGTCGCACGGTGTAAACGCCCGGCCTGGCGTATGTATGCACCGGATTCGCTTCCTGGCTTGCCGTGCCGTCCCCAAAGTCCCATTCCCACATCTCGATCTTCGCACTGTCGTTGTATGTGTAATGATGACTCCTGTCGGTGAACTCAACCGTCATCGGCGATGATCCCGACTGTTTGTGGGCGCTGAACTCCGCACAAAGAATCTTCTCGGCGTTTGCCGTCGGCCGCAGAATGATGGCGTCCGCCGCAAGATAACCGTCCGCCTTGTCGTCCAGTTCCACTACGGCCCGACCCGCCCGGAAAGTATAAACGCCCAGCGAAACCGGCTCCCCAGGCTGCCTCTGGTCGGCGTAAACCACGCTCGTGCCGTTGGCATGGTGAATCTTGTACTTTGCATTCGACGCACTTTCCGGAAATGCCGGCCAGGTAGCTAATACCTTGTAAGTACCGGCCCGCTTGACCATCATCGTCCATTTGGCTTGCTTCGAGCCAAGTCCCGGCCATTGCCACTGGTAATTGTAGTTCATTGGCGTCTCTTCCCGAACGGGACCGTTCTGTGTGTACCTGATCGCCTTCCATTCGCCTTCATACTCGAAGCGGTTGTAATACTGGCTCGTGTTCCTGATAAAGCACGCCCGATCTACCGAAGGGTCGGGCTCCTTGCCGTCGGATGAATACCAGGCCGGCACGCCCGAATCCTTGAAACGCTCGACATAGTCGCCGTTAATCTCAATCCTGTAATGAGTCGGATCACCCGGAAGCTGATAAGTCAGGTGATAATTATAAGGCGGAGTACCCCTCGAATCGCCGAAATCCATTGGCGCAACCGCGTCGCCCCCGTCCTTGAATACGGCATTCCAGTTGGGATATGCCTGACCGTATTTCATGCCGTCGACCCGGTAAGCAACCCAGTCGGTCGAAGTGCAGAACAGGCGGCTGCTGTCAACGCAGTCGTAATCGTCAATTCTCTGCTCCAGAATCTCCCGCGAACTCGCGAATACAAGACCCGCGCCGTAATTTGCATGACCGCATATAACCACGTGCGAATCCGGCTCGTACAGAGCATTCTTAAGCGACTCGGCGGTGCGCCGATGATAAATATTGTACGTCATATTGGAACCTGAAGGTTTGCACACCCATCCGTCGGCTGTCTCGACCGCACCCGCCTGCCACATCTTGGCCCTGAGATCCCCTAAGAGATAATCGTTCCCCCCGTAAGCATCGATCACGTATATGTTCTCCGTGTTCTTGGCCTTCACGTCGATGTAGCTGTAGCGCATTTTCGTATCGGTCCCGTCCCGACCCGTCGCCGTCAGCATCACCGTATGTACACCCGGCTTGGTATACGTGTGCGAAGGACTGTCCGCGGTGCTCGTCTGACCGTCGCCGAAGTCCCAGTGCCACGACTCCACGTCGCCCGCCGTATGATTGCGGAATTTGATGGTCAGCGGTGCCGGCCCCCGATAACGATCCGCCGAGAAATCCGCTTTGGGCGGATCATACTTCACAAATCTGACCGCATCCGCGCAAGTCGTAACGTTGCCGGGCGCGCCGATGATTGTCACGTCATATGTCTTGCCGCTCGTGTAAGCGTATCTGCCCAGCGCATTCCATTTGCCACCGTTCTCTCGCTGATTCACGTAAATCGTCTTGGTGCCTCCGTCGCTGGCCACAAGGATTTTCGCACGTGTCGTTCTCGATGGCCATTCCGTCCACCACATCGACAATTCGTACTCCGCCGTCTCAGGACAACTGAACTGCCATGTATAGCGCCGCCAGCTCCCGCTGTAAAGAGAACTCGCGCCGTATGCCCCAGGAGCATTTGATTCTATCCAGCGACCGGTCGACGATGTCCCAGGGTCGCCATCGTCGATGATGATCTCGCCCACCGCCCCAGCCGTCAGCAGCAGGCCTGCAAGGACCAACGTTGTCAAAAGCAGGTTTCGCCGAGTTTTCATTGCCGCGCTCCTAAATCAAAACTTATTGGTCTTACCTTAATGCCTAACCCCAATGTTCAACCCCTTTGTACCAATCGCAATCGACAACTCAAAAGGCCCGCTTGCGTAAATCCAATTCAGCTTCCTCCTCTCCAGAACTCCTGCAAGCACACGATCCGTCGCCAAAAAGGCCATATCGCCCCTCTGCACCGTCAGTAGACCCGCCATGAACCCCAAACTCGGCAATAACCTCACAAGCCCGGAATTTCACCGGACTATGCGCCTGCGTCCAATACACACACGCAAACCCGCACCTTCACAAAAACTGCCGCAGCCACATCGCCCCTCTAACCCGCCGCGGACACACCGTATCGGACCCCGCCCCTGCAATCTGCCCTCGCAAATGGTCCGTCAGCTTTTCTGCTGAATACGAGCGATCTTTCTTGCGATAGATAACAGCACGGGGGTTTCAAATGAACGTGGAGCAGTTTTATCAATCCGGCGCCGTACGCGACCGAATGGCTGAGTTTTTGGGCGGAACCACGCTCGACACGGCAACATCCTGCTTTATCGCACGCTGCCGCGACTACGACCACCCTGAATTCTGGGCCAGTGAACCGACCCGACTCGATTTCTTCCTCGAAAACCAGACCGAAGTCTGTCGTTCTCTTTGGGACAAGCAAAATCTCGTCGTACATATTGATGTCGAATACGTCAACTTCGATTATGTCGCCGAACCTTACCTCGACCCCGTACGCACCTATGAGCTCCAGCAGCCCATTTACGACGGCATTCTCGATTTCCTCGCTCGTTACGGAATACACCCACTCACGCTCCTCAGCGGACGCGGATATCACTTCATATGGAAAATCTCGCGCCAATGCTGCGCGTTCGACAGCCTCACCCACATCACCAGACTACCGTCACAACTCAAGCAAATGTATGCCCAGCCTCTTGAGCCTCTCGGCGAAATCATCGAACCCGAACTCGGCGCAGCATTCGAAGGACTCGGCCTCGTCGTCGAATACGTCGCCCGATGCGTTCAGCAGGAAAACGCAGCCTACTGCGCGGTGCCCGTGCAGTTCGTCGACATGCCCACCGTCCCCCAGCACCGGGGACGAGAAGCGATCTCCATTGACGTCACCGAATACGGCGACCCGCTCTACACGCGAGTTATACGGGTGCCGTTCAGCGCCTACCTCAAACCATGGCGAAACGGCAGCGTGCCTGAGCATCTGCGCGGGCAAATACCAATGATGTTCGCCGTGCCCGCCGCCGGAGGCGGCATTCGCTCGGACGTCGCCAACATGCGAGACGCCGAACGTGCCGTCCAGCTCGCCCGCAAAACACACACCATCATACCCGACGCTTCCGATGCCACCGAGCGGCTCATTGAAGCCTACATTCGTTCCGACACCGCACGCTACCACGCCTGGTTCTATCTGCAGGATCACGAGCCGAAGTCCAGATGGCCGAACACCTACGACCGCTTTCGCCCGGACGAGCCCGCCGTACAGCGGATATTCGATCACCCCAACGATCTCCTGCTAAAGCCCGATTGCATCCGCCAGGTCGTTGTCGCGCTGTGCCGCCGCGGATGGCACCCGAGACATATCGCCGGCCTGATCCGCTCCAAGTACGAACGAGACTATGGCTGGCTTAACAAATGGTTCAAGTATGACGCCGGAAAACGAGCCGATTTCTACACCCGACTATTCGCCGGATCGATTGTTCTCGGCCCGGATGTCGGACCCGATGTCGATGAGGTGGCGATGGCAAGACAGGTAATGACCTTTTCAATTTGAATTGACACGGAAGAAATGTACGCGCCGGCGCCGCTTAACCGCAGGTGCCTCCATTGTTTGCTGAAGAAAGTTGTTTGATCGGAACGGTCCCAGACCCGAATGGCGGAAAGGACGACCTATGGCCGACTGGCCCATCGGCATCTCGACGGGGTGCTTCTATCACACCCCCATTTTCGATTGCCTCGAGTTCATTTGCGCAAACGGATTCGCCATGTTGGAGATATGTTCCTCACCCAAACACCTCGACTACCACGACCACAACGCCGTAAGGCGCGCCGCCGAACTCATCGAACGGCTCGGAATGGAAGCGTACTCCTTTCACGCCCCGTTCGGAAGAGACATCGACATCACCTCTCTCGACGACGAAAGACGCCAGTACTCCCGCCGCGAAGTGTCCGCCGCCGCAAACGCCGCCGCTATCCTCAAGGTGCGATACTTCGTCTTCCACGCCGGTCCCGAAGTCGCCATTAACTGCCCGCCGAAGGAGCGATTGCAGCGGATGGAACTCGCCGCCCAGACCGTCGCAGAAATTGCAGAGCAGTGCAAACGATTGCGCATCGGATTCGTGCTCGAAAACATGCTCGGACACCTCTTCCTCGGACAGATCGAAGACATGCTCTGGATCTTCGGCGCCGCAGACACAATAAACGTCGGAGCCTGCCTCGACACCGGACACGCATACCTCTCCGGCTCGCTCCACCAGGTCATGCACAAACTCTCAGGCCACCTAAAGGTCATACACGCAAACGACAATCGCGGCAAGGAAGACGATCACCTCCCCCCCGGCTTGGGAAAAATCGATTGGCGCGACACACTCGACAAACTCGCTAATATCGGCTTTTCTGGTGGATTCATCCTCGAACTCAGCGGCGAAGGCAATAGACCCCCAACCGTAATACTCCAGGACGCTCGCCGCGCACGCTCCATGCTCCGCTGCATCCAAAGAGATATCGCACTCGCCACTCCGCCGACCGCCGTAACCGGCCGCATGGAAAAAGCCTGAGCCCCCCAAAAAACACGAGCAACGCTTTGCTACTCGTGTTCCTTGTTGCTTATCAGGTCGTAAACTTCCTCGGCGGTCTTCGCCTGTTCAAGACGAGTCTTGAACGTCTCATCGAGCATGAGCCGGCTGATTCGAGCAAGCGCCTGTATATGAGGCCCCGTACGATCGACCGGTGAAGCCAGAAGCACCACAATCCGCACCGGCCGATTGTCAATGCTGTTGAAGTCGATCGGCTCCTCGGTGATGCCGACCGCCATCACAAGTTCCTTCACACCGCCGCATTTGCCGTGCGGAATAGCAATCCCAGACCCGATCCCCGTACTCCGCGTCTCCTCCCGCAGCAGTACTGATTCGAGAACGACGTTCCGGTCGATCAAAAAGTCGTTGCTTGCCAGAAG
>JAWLHD010000284.1:0-5913 GCA_041690555.1 Anaerohalosphaeraceae bacterium | reverse complement strand
GGAGCCGAGTGCCCTTGAATGGATCGTGGTGAGAATCCTGCAGGAGTTTGCAGATAAGCCGCCCACACTCGCGGAAGCAGCCGAGGAACTTGGAATCAAGGATTCCGTCTTCCTGGCGCAGGCACTCAAAGACCTCGAAGGCTCCGGGATCGTCGAGAGGCAAGACGCGGGCACCGATCTGGACCTTACGGCCTGCAGGCTCACGGAGGCCGGCCATGCGTTTCTCGGACAGGGGCAACTGAGCAGCATTCCTGAGCGACACGGCCTGCGACTGCACCTGGATATGATCACAGGCGAACACATTCGTCGCCCGCCGCGCAGGTCTCGGCAGGAGCCCAGGAATGCGGTCCTACCGGTCGACGCCCTGCCAGCAAGGAGAACGACACTCGGACTGGATCTGGCCAGGGAACTTGCCAGCGATCAGGATGAGCCGTTCCTGACAGCAGGTTCGAAGATCACCGGCGTGACCGTGCAGATGGATCAGGGCTCGGTCCTCTGGCGCCCGTATGATGTCACCGTAAGCATCGACAGCACCGGCATCGTCAGGACCCAATTGCTGCGGGGCACGGAACAGCAGCAGCAATGGCTCGAGCAGCTTGACCTTCGCCACGAGGCCTTCGATATGCTCTTTTCGGCATCGGCGAGTAAGCCGTATGCCCATGTCCTGCCGCCGGCGAAGGAGTACGCCGACTGGCGCCCTGCTGTGGATCGGCTGGTAAGTCCTACGAGGGTTCTGCAGACAGCGAGCGAGCTCGTCAAGTCTGCCCGACAGAGTATCCTGGCGCATGGATACTGGTGGATGGTCCCAGAAGTGCGACAGGAGATATCGCGCGCGGTCACAAGAGGGATTCAGGCAGTCGCATTTGCCCGTGAAGATCACACAATCGATCCGGCAAACAGTTCGTCCGATACCGCACCGGTCCGTTACGAGGGCACCTCTGATGCCTACGCGCAAGCCGTACTACTGGTCGACGGCTCAAAGGGCCTGGCCGTTGATAGGGTACAACTGACCTCTGCACGCAACAGACAGCTGGAAATCGCTGTTGTGTCATCGCTCACACCATCCCGTGTGAGACAATTGCTACAGGCGCTGCCGGCCACAGCCGGCGGCGAGTAACCGTTTACCCTTCTTCTGGAAAGGAGCACATCATGAGTTCAATCGGCTACAGACAGGCGGAATTGGAGCGACAGCGCAAAGAACAGCTGCGGCTGGAACAACTGCAAAACCGCGCCCGGGGGCTGGCAACATCGTGCCAGGAAACCATCAGGACCGTTAGCGATCCAGCGGTCCAGCAGTTGGTGGCGCAGGATCTTCGGCAAATCCAACAGAAGCTGAGCCAGGATTCCGGGCAGATCAGCTCAGCGCCCGAAAAGGCCCTTAAGGCCTTGCAGAAGACCCAGAAGCAGCTCAACAGCGTTCTCGCCAAGGCAGAGCGTGCCGCCCGGAAATGGTCCAAGCAGCAGGCGCAGGCCAAGGCCCAGCTGGAGGCCATCCAGCAGAGCATCCGTGCCGAGAAGGAATCTGCGAATAACGCCGGCCAAGCCGCTATCAGTGAGGCAGAGCAAACGATCGCCCAAGCCAGATCCCTGTACCAGCAGGGTCGTTACGACCAAATTGCCTCGCTCTGCCGCAAGGCTGAGCAGTCGATCGAGAAGGCAGGTGAGGAATCGTTCGACGAGTCCGTGCGTCGCGAAGTAGTCAGAGGCTTGCTGGGCACGCTCACGAGCATGGGGTTTGTGATCGATGGACCGCAACTGCATCAGAAGCAGGGCCAGGCAGGAGTGGTAAAACTCTCCGGCCGTATGCCCTCGGGGAAGATGGCGACGTTCGAGGTCAATCTCGATGGACGCATGCAGTTCGACTTCGATGGCTATGAGGGCAGGGCCTGTGTCAAGGACCTCGAGAAGATTGATGCCACGCTCCAGAAGCAGTTCGCCGTCAAACTCGCCGGCTCGCAGATCACCTGGAAGAACCCGGACAAGATCGCCAGGGGCGCTCGAAACATGCCCGCAGGCAACAGGAACACCATTGGACATTGAAGGAGAACCCACAAATGGCCCAGACACAGAATTCCAACCATGAGTATCCCGACTGGGTCCAGACGCTCCAGCGGGATGCACCGATCAGTCGGGGACTGATTCTGTATGGCAACGTCCAGGACACCTTCTACGATCCCAGGCAGAGACAGTACGTGACGCTGCCCGAACTGCTCCTGCGGCTGCTTAGCCAGGCGACGCTCGGGTTTACGATGGCCGGCCTGTGGGATCAGGTCGACGGGCTGCGCTTCCCCGAGGAACAGATGCTCAGCCGCTTCCACAAGGCATTGCTCAACCGTGCCCAGGGGAATCGACAAGGCCAGGCATACGACGTGGGAGAACAGAACAACACGGCCGGCCACGCCAATGGCCGGCTCTATGCGGATCCCGCTGAGCTCATGGGCGCACTGAGCCAGATGATGAGCAGTGGCAAGGAACGCCCGGCATTCCTTCTCGATTACGGTCAAATGCTCATCACCCAGCCCGATCACCCCGACCCCACCGAAAGGGCTTGGATGCTCCAGATGAGCAAGCTGATCACCGGTCCGAACGTCGCGCGTGTGGACTCCGACAATCTGCGGCATAGCGGGGGCCTGATCATCCTGTTGACCAGCAGCCTCGGCAAGATCCCCCCGATGCTCTACCAGGGCGACCCGCGGGTCAAGCTGATTCCGGTAGGCACCCCATCCAGGACAGAGCGCAGGCAGTTCTTCCTGCGGCATGCAGACGACCTTCGGTGCGAAAGGCCCAAGCCTGCGGTTCCAACTCCACTGGCCCACACTGCCACTTCCAGTCAAGAGGGCCTGGCCGACGCCTTGGCCGATCTCACCGACCAGATGCAGGTCAACGACCTTGTACAGATCCTGAGCCTGTCGCTACGTACCGAAGCACCGTTGCCCCCGGAGAAGCTCCTGAACCTGTATCGGTTCGGCGACCAGCGGTCGCCGTGGGAGGAACTCAGCGAGGATAAGCTCAGGCAGGTCGATGATAGCCTGCGGAAACGCGTGGTCGGACAAGACGCGGCCGTCGAACACGTCGGTACTATGACGATTCGCGCTTACATGGGACTGGCGGGACTGCAGCATTCGGGAAAGCGCTCCAAGCCCAAAGGCACGCTGTTCTTCGTGGGCCCGACCGGCGTCGGCAAGACAGAGTTGGCCAAAGCCACCGCCGAGTTCCTCTTCGGGGACGAATCAGCCTTCATCCGTTTTGATATGAGCGAGTACAACCACGAGCACAGCGATCAGCGCCTTGTAGGTGCCCCGCCCGGGTACGTTGGTTTCGAAGAAGGGGGGCAATTGACCAACGCCGTTCGCGAACGACCGTTCTCAGTGCTCCTATTCGACGAGATCGAAAAGGCCCACCCGCGCATCTTAGACAAATTCCTCCAAATCCTCGAGGACGGACGGCTGACCGACGGTCGTGGTGAAACCGCTCACTTCTCTGAAAGCGTGATCATCTTCACCAGCAATATCGGCGCTTCGGATATGCCGGCCACCGACGACCCCGAGGTCATCCAGCAGCACTTCCTACAGGCAGTGGGAAGGCACTTTGTCCATGAGCTCAAACGCCCCGAACTGCTCAATCGCCTCGGCCAGAACATTGTCGTCTTCAACAAGATTACCGACCAGGCTTTTCGGGGGTCGATTCTCGAGCGGAAGCTCTCTCCTCTGGAAAACTATCTTAAGGAACGGTTCGGGGTCAATGTCCGTCTTTCCGAAGGCATCAAAGCCCGCTTCCTGAGCGGGGCAAAGGCCGAAGATGGTGGCAGAGGACTGCTGAACGTCGTTGAGCATGAACTGATCAATCCGATGGCCAGATTCCTGTTCGACAGAGTACATCAGCTTCGCCGGGCACGGACTATTGCCGTCACCGACGAGGATAACCACGTGCACTTTGAGCTTCAGGAGGATGCCAATCATGTCTGAGATACTCTTGAATGTAGCCGACGTGAGACACCGATCCGAGGTGAACGGCCCGGGCGTCCGCTCGGTAGTGTGGGTTCAAGGCTGTCGGCGACAATGTCTCGGATGCATCAACCCTCACACGCATGAGCACAAGCCCGTGAAGCTGCTGGATGCTCGGCAACTCGGCCGTCAACTCGCCAAAGTCCGCGATACGCTTGGCATTACACTCTCCGGGGGAGAGCCGTTTGAACAGGCGAAGGCCTGCGCTATTCTGGCCGAGACGGTCAAGCAGGCCGGCAAAACCGTGATGGTCTTTACCGGATTTCCGTTCGAGGAGATCAACAGTTCCGATGAGCCTGCTGTGCAACGGTTCCTCCGGGCCATAGACCTGATCGTGGCAGGCCCTTATGTTCAGGAGCTCAAGTGCAACAGCAAGATGTGGCGGGCGAGCAGCAATCAAACAGTTCACTTCCTCAGTGGTGGCGACATTGCGGAAGATGAGTTGTCCAACTCGCCCGTGATCGAGGTCAAAGCTGATGGAGGCACTCTGTCCTATACAGGTTTTCCTGACCTCGAAGATTTGACGTGGTTCGACCAACTAAGCGAAACGCTCAGCGGTGCCAGTGGGTCCCGGCCAAGGCCATAGCCAGCGAGCTGCTTGCAGTCGAGGACAAGGGCTGCCTATGTGACGCAACGTGCCGCGTTCATACTGAGGTGGCCGTCTGAACCGCGATGACCGAGGCCTGATATGAACAAAGAGACCAAACCGAATTTGGCAAGTGACCTACGGGCTGAGACGCTGCGCCGACGGTATCGCGTAAAGGACGCCACCGGTCAGTGCATCGAGACAGAAGATCAGATGCATCAGCGTGTCGCCGGCCACGTCGCCCAAGCCGAGACCAGGTACGGTGCCCCATCTGAGCAGGTCGAGAGATGGAAACATCGGTTCTTCGAACTGATGAAGAATGGGCTCTTCCTACCCAACAGTCCCACGCTTATGAATGCCGGCCGCGCCAACGGCCTGCTCAGTGCCTGCTTCGTCGTGCCGGTCGATGACAGCATTGAGGACATATTCGAAGCGGTCAGGGTCACGGCCTTGATTCAGCGGGCCGGCGGCGGCACCGGCTTTTCTTTCGGACGGCTGCGACCTACCGGCGACCGCGTGGCATCCAGCGGCGGAACCACCTCCGGGCCGATCAGCTTCATGACCGTCTTTGCCACCGTCACCGGGGCCATTCAACAAGGGGCCCTGCGCCGCGGCGCGAACATGGGAATGCTGCCCGTCCACCACCCCGACATCATCAGGTTCATCGCGGCCAAGCAGAACCCCAAAGCCCTCAACAACTTCAATATCTCGGTCGCGGTCACGGAAGCTTTCATGGCGCAGCTGCATGACGAGCCCACATCACCCCATGTCGTCGTCAATCCGCGGACAAAGAAGCGGTACATCATCCCGCGGTCGATAGACGTCAATTCCTATACTCTCGACAATTTGGTGCCGGAGGGTGCCTCGGCGGAGGAGTGCTATACGGTCGCGGAGCTTTGGCAGATGATCGTCTCCAGCGCCTGGGCCAACGGCGAACCTGGCGTTTGTTTCATAGACAACGGCAACCCACACAAACCCACGCCCCACCGGGGCGACATCGAAGCGACCAATCCTTGTGGGGAACAACCCCTGGAGCCCCACGCCAGTTGCAATCTCGGCTCCATCGACGTGTCGAAGTTCGTGACAGCGAAAGGAACGGATCTCCACTGGGATAGGCTCGCCGAGGTCATAGCAGATGCCGTACGATTCCTTGACAACGTCATTGATGTCAACCACTATCCCCTCCCCCAAATCGAGAAGGTGACGCTTGGCAACCGAAAGATCGGACTGGGCGTGATGGGCTTCGCTGATACGCTCGTCCTGCTCGGGACTCGATACGATAGTGAGGGGGCTGCCAAGTTTGCTGAGAGATTGGTCTCGTTC
>JAWLHD010000283.1:0-5934 GCA_041690555.1 Anaerohalosphaeraceae bacterium | reverse complement strand
GCCATATCCGCCGTCGAATCGTCGCCTAACATCTTCGCCAGCACCGCCGCCGAATCGTCCGCCGACAAATACCACAACTGCCGACAAACAAACAGCTTTCCGTCAGGCGTCCCGTCCTCGGCCAGCATATCCGCCAGCCGACCCGCTATATATCTGCGCAGCTCCGGGTCACCTTGCGACGCACGTATCGCCTCCTCCACCGCAAACAGTGCCGCCCGGCTCTGGCCTCGCTGATAATGTCGCACTGCATCCAAATGCCCGTCGATTGCCGCCTTGTCGGCGCTCCACGCCGGCCGAACAGTCGCAAATACGAACCCGCCCAGAACCATTACGCACACCGTCAGCCGACGACGCCAAATCCGCTTAACCAAAGACATGACAAACCCTTCTCATGAATTAGAGGTGTCAGACACCATTTTCGCCCGCCGCCTACAGCCGCCACGGCCCCCGCATCGCCCGCGACAGCATCTGATTGGCTTCACCGTCGCCGATCACCTGTTCCCGCTGCGGATCCCACGTGATCCTGCGTCCCAACCGCAGGCAAATATTCGACAAATGACACGTCGTCGTCGACCGGTGCGCCGTCTCTGGCGGCGAAATTGTCGTCGCCCTCGTCCGCACGCAATCCAAAAAGTCCCGATGGTGCCCCATCATATACTCGTAACCCTGCTGGACCACGTTCCGCACGCTCAGAATCGCCGCCGGGCGAGCCTCCACCTTGCCGTTGTCGTCGACGCTCACCCATCCCTCGTCGCCTTCGAACTTATTCCCGCGCGGCCCGCGACCCGGCTCCGTCTCATCATGGCAGATCATCTTAACGCCGTCGGCATAAGTCGCCGTAACCTCGAACTGAACCGGCGTATCGAATAGCCCCTCCGTCGGAAACCTCGCCCACCCTTCGTAACTCACCGGCCCCGTCGAATCGCTGCCGTTGGCCCACTGCGCCAGATCATTGAAGTGCGCCCCAAGATCCGTCAACTGCCCGCCCGAATAATCATAGATCCACCGAAAACTCCCGTGGCACCGCCGCGGCGTGTAAGGCTCATACGGCGCAGGACCAAGCCACATGTCATAGTCGAACCCCTCCGGCGCCGCCTGCACCGGCTGCGGCGGACAAGTATGACCGTTATGATAGTACGCATGAAGCGTGTGCAGACGCCCGATCATCCCGCTCCTCGCAACGTCCACCGCAAACCGAAACGCCCCGATGCTCCGCCGCTGAGTTCCGCTCTGATAAACCGTTCCGTACCGCTTCATCACATCCGCCACCGCACGCCCCTCCGCAATCGTCAGAGAGATCGGCTTCTCGCAGTAGATATCCTTGCCCGCCCTGGCCGCCGCAATCGCCATCAACGCGTGCCAATGGTCCGGCGTCGCGATCAGCACCGTGTCGATATCCCCCCGCGCAAGCAGCTCGCGAAAATCCTTGTACGCGACGCAGTCGCCGCTGCCGTAAGTCCGGTCCACCTCCGCTTTCGCTCGCGCAAGGTGTCTCGCATCAACGTCGCACACCGCCAATACCAGCAGGTCGTCGCACTGCAAAAAGTTCTTCAGGTTGTGCATCCCCTGCCCGCCCAGGCCGATTCCGCCCATCGTCAGCCGGTTGCTCGGCGCCTGCGCCCCGAAGACCGACGCCGGCACTACAGCCGGAAGCGCCAAACCCGCTGCCGCCGCCCGAACAAAACCCCTCCGCGTCATCATTTGTCTGCTTGTCATCGTTCCCAATCCCGGCCGAGATACAGGTCGGCCACCTTCTTAACAAACGGCGCCGTCTGGATCGATTCCAGATTCGACAGACAGATCACCGTCATCCTTTTCTCAGGAAACCGCATCATCCCCGCTGAAAATCCGTTCGCCCGTCCATGATGGCTGAACACCTTCAGCCCCCGATACTTACCCACGTCCAGTCCAAAAGCATAATCAATCGGTCGTCCCCCCTCGGTCTTGCCCGTCCTTTCCAGCAGGTCATAAAAACCCGCCGTGTTCGGCTTCCTCTCCATAACGCTCTTCTCCCATGCCGCCAGGTCGACAAGATTCGTATACAGCCCCACGTCTCCCGCAATTCTCGGCAGGGGGTTCACCGCTCGCGCATATCCGCCGAACAGCTTCGGCTTGTACCCGACAGCCCCCGCCGGCATCTTCTCGGGATGATCGCAGAACACGGTGCTCTCCATGCCCGCCGGGCCGAAAATAACCCCCTCCGCCCATTCCGCAAGCGACGCGCTGACCACACGCCCCGACACGAACCCAAGCATGAAATAGTTCCCCCGGCTCACCCCCACCCGTCTGCCCGGTACGAACTGCAGCCTCGCCTCCGCCAGCAGATCGACGATCTCAAGTGCATCGTCCGTTTCGCCCATCCCCGATTTCTTCCACACCGCCGTGTAGTCCGCAAGACCGCTCGTATGATAGATCAGGTCTTCTACGGTAATCGCCGGCTCCACGCGCGGCATCTCCGGAACGCATACACGGATATTGTCGCCTAAATGAATCGCCCCGTTGTCTATCAGCCAGGCCGCCGCCGCCCCCGTAAAATACCGCGACAAAGTTGCCGCGTTGAATAGCGTACGCCCGTCGATCGCCTTGCCCCCCTCCACGTCCGCCATCCCGTAGCCCTTCTCAAACACCAGTTCGCCGTCTTGAATCACCCCCACCGCGCAGCCTGGCGATTCAGGCCGATCCCATTTGGCAAACAGCCGATCTATCTCTGACTGCAGCGGCTTGCCGAACACGGTTCCCAACGGCAGAATCGCCGACAAACCCCCGACCGCCAGGAGCATCCGGAAATAGGACGGTTTCCTGCGACTCATCTTTTTACCTCAGCATAAGGTATCGTCAGACCCTCAGTATACATCAATTCGCCCGCGCAGCAAACCCAAAACGCGCACAACAAAGGCCGCCAACCGGCTCGACACCGGCTCGCGGCCTCTCAATTTCCGTACCAACCAGACGGCCTATTTGGCCTTCACGTCAAATGCCATGATCGTATCGCCGTGCCGCATATAAAGCACGCCGCTGCTCACCACCGGATGCGCCCAGTGCTGCTCGTTGCCCAAAGTGATCTCAAATCCGCTGATCGCCTCGAATCTGTCCGCCTTCGGCCTCACCAGCGCCACCTTGCCGTTCTCCCCGTAAAGATAAAACAGCCCGTCGACGCAAATACCCGAGCCCTTGCCGACCAGCGTCTCCTGAAACAGTACTTCGCCCGTTGCCGGGTCCTGGCATACCCACGAACGTGAGTTCGCCCCGTATATGCGCCCGCCGACCAGCATTACCCCGCCGTGGTGGCAGTCCAAAGTCCTGTCTTCCCACTTCTTCTCGATCTTTGTCCCGTTTTCAGAAAGGGCAAAACCGATGCTGCCCTTGCCGTAGTTGTTCGTTACGTACAGAATGCCGTTCGTGTAAACCGGGCTCACCGCCGAAATGTCGTAACGAGCCGTATGCGGCACCTGCCAGAAAACCTTGCCCGTCTCGATATCAAGGCCCACGATGGATTTGTCCAACATCGTAATCAAAAGGCGATTTGGCCCGATCTCCACAAGAATCGGGCTGCAATACGCGCTCTTGTCGCTGACGCCCTTGCTCGTCCAGATCGTCTTGCCCGTCATCTTGTCTAAGGCAGCAACGCTGGCGTCCGGCCCGCCCGGCGTGCAGATCACCTTCCGACCGTCGATCAGCACGCTCTCCGCAAAACCCCACGTGATATTCCTCCCGCCGAATACCGACGTGGTCTCAACCTTCCATATTTCCTTGCCGGTCTTGGCTTCATGGCACGCGATGCGTCCCTGTCCGCTCATAATATACAACCGGTCCCCGTCGATCGTAGGTGTCGTCCGGCTGCCCGGATACGAACCCGTCCAGCCCGGCCCATATTCCTGCTTCCATTTCAGGTTGCCGCCCAGATCGAATGCATAAATATAACCGGTTTTGCCCTCGACCCCCGTGGTATAGATCAGCCCGTCAACCACCGACATCGACGCAAAACCCTTGCCGAGCTTGTTCCATGACCAGAGCATCTTCGGCCCCCCCTCAGGCCAGCTCGTCATCAAGCCCTTCTCGCTGCTGACGCCGCTTCGATCCGCCCCGCGAAACTGAGGCCAGTCTCCCGCAATGCAAACCGAACCCGCCGCGAAAACCGCCGTCACCAGAATCATTAACCTCAACCTCAGCATGTGTCTCTTCCCTTCAACAAGTACCCAAAATCATTCGAACTCAACCTTCAGTGTATGAATCGACCAGTGCCATGAATCTGACGAACCGGTCTGAACCATCTTGACAAACCGCGTGTGAACCGGCTTCTCGAACACCAGCTCCGTAATCGGATTGTCCCCCTCGCCGACAAGCACGGGCTTGCCCCATTCCCCGCCGTCGAAAGAAACATAAACCTCATAACCCCGCGGATAATCGTTCCCGCTGTTGCGAGTATCCAGAATGATCTTCTTGACCACCGCTTCTGAACCGAAGTCCAATGTAAACCAGTCACCCGGCTTCATCGGCCGACCCGTCGTCCAGCGGGTACCCGCATTGCCGTCCAGCGCATTGCCCGTGGTATTGGGCTCCCGAGACGCCGTCGCCGAAAGGCTCTTGTTGATCAATGCCTCCTTGATCTTGGCGACCGCGATCTCCGCCTCCTGGCGAAGCGCGGCATCACCAACGCAGCTCTCCGCCACCTTAAGCGACTCCGCACAGGGATACCTCACCAGCGCCGCCAGAACCGCCTTCTTCTCGTCGACCCTTCTGGCCGCCGGAAGCGCCTTCGCCAACAGCTCCGTAGTCGCCGAACTCGCCCGATTCGCAGGCTGAGTGCAAAGCTTGATGTAACCCCGAAGCGCAATCACATGCATGCTCTCGTCCGACTGATTCGTCGCAACGATCAGCAAATCCTGCAGAGGCCCCGCATCCGGCCAGTCCGCCATCGCGCGAATACCCGCCTTCTTCACCTCACCGTCCGACCGCCTCACGTGGAACCGCACCGCATTCAGCGCCTCATCGCCGCCGAACCGCGGCAGCACGCCTAACAGTCGCGCCTTTGCATCCGCATCAGCACGGTTCAGCGCCTTGATCACCACGCCGGCATCCGCCGCGTCCAGCCGCGCTGCAATCGCATTGATCGCCCGCTCGATTCCCCCACGCTCCGATCCGTCCCTGGTCGCAAGCAGCATCTCGACCAGCTTCGGCAGTTCATGGCGCCCCCCAAGGCTGCCCAGCGCCTTGTAAGCCGCCTGCCGCACCTTGCCGTCGCCGTCGGCCGCCGCACCCGTCAACGCGCCAATTGCCTCGCCTGCACGCCGGGCCACAAGCACGTCGATAACGTTCGCCCGCACCGCCGCGTCAGACTGCCCGCCGACGATCGCCGCAAGCGCCGCGTTCACGTCGTCGCCGCCCAACCGCTGCATGCTGTCGACCGCCGCCCGGCCTGTCGCACCGCCCCGAACGCTCATCTCCGCAAGCATACCCACGTTGCTCGCGTCGCCAATCGTCGCAAGAGCCCGTACCGCCGTAACGGCAACCGCCTCGTCCCCGCTCGATGCCGCACGCGCCACCGCATCGGCCGCCGCCTTGTCGCCGCGACTCTCCAGCGCGCCGATCAGTACAACCTGAGTCGCCGCCGGCAATGACGACAACTGCTCCGCAAACGCCTTCGTCGCCGCCACGCCCGGCATCTCCGCCACGAACTTCGCCGCCGCAAGACGCAGGTGCTCGTTCTCTTCCTTCAGCAGCTCCACGACCGTACCCGCCGCCTGCTCCTTGCGAGCACGAACCAGCCCGCCGTATGCCGCTAACCGTATGAACACAGGATACTCCGCACCCGTCATCCGCTCATAAATCCCCCCCGCGAATTCCGTCCGACCCCTGGATAACATCGTATCCGTACACATCAGTATCGCGTCCAGCCGAAGAGCCTCCAGCTCAGGCGCAACCTGCGTCTGCACC
>JAWLHD010000282.1:0-5948 GCA_041690555.1 Anaerohalosphaeraceae bacterium | reverse complement strand
CAAGACGCCCGAACCGCCGCCCCCCGCCCCGGCCTGTTCAGTCGCTGAACTGTGGAAGATCGTACAACCCCGACGGAATGGCAGCCAAACGATCCAGAATATCATCCTCAGTCAGTTGAAACAGTGAATCGATGGTCACCAAAAGGTGGTGATCGGCATTGCCGTTCGACTTGCGGAGCATCTGGACCTTGTCCCGGAGTATCCCCAACTCCTCAATAGCCTTCTCCAAAGCCTTGCGGCCCAACACCTTTGCACGTGTCGCCTGCCGCAATTCCCAAACGTACATCGCAATACCCAGAAGGTTATCGTGGTCCATTTTGCCCACTCCAATCAACCGCCCCCGCCTGTCAAAACGCACCTCAACGTCCGGATATTGCAAAATAATATAAAAAGCTCCGCTGAACCGCACCTGCGCGCAAAGGTCCTGCTCCACACCTTGTAGTTGGAGGAGGAGGAGGAGGAGTAACTACAGTAACAGGCTGAGCAGCACCTTTATGTGCCTTCCAGAAGAGGAAGGACTTGAGGGACGTGTATCCTATCGCGCCCCAACCACCCCTGCAAGTAAAAAAATAAAAAAATGTGAAAAAACGCTCTCTGCCTCGCAAAAAAACGCAGCCCAAAAAACGCGCATGCGAAAAAAACACCCACTTAAACTCACAGATTCCTGTTTCTACGAACTTTTTAACCCCCAACAAGCCAGTAAACCGCCCATATCAGCCCCAAAACAGCCCCCCACGACCCAAAAAACCCCGCCAAACCCACCAAACTCGGCTTCGGTATCTCAAAATCTGCATGCTCAATCAGCACCCGACGAGGTGCCGCCTCAACACCCGAAGGAAGCGTGAAAACCGCACCCTCAGGCTCATTATCCCCGATTGGAGTGCGAATACACGCATACATGCGATCAAGACGCTCCTTCGACACACGCTTCGTCAACAAACTGACCACCACCATCGCCAAAAACCCCGCCAAAAGGTAAAAAACCATCTGCCACGGCAGGTGCAGTTTCCCCTCCCAAAGCATGAATTCCGGCAGCTTATCCGCGAAACGAGCGTTAAAATCCCACAAAACCACCCTCGATCCGGCCGCCCCAAAATCCACCGTGCCCGTAAAAAGCCACACCCCAAAGCTCGTCAAAGTCCCCGCCCAGGCACCCGCAACCGTAGCACGACGCCAGAAAAGCCCCACCCAGAACGCTATCCCCATCATAGCCGAGATCTTCCAGAAGATCTCTATCATATGCAAAATGCTTTCCGCCGTAACCGCAAACATGATGCCGCCCAGGACAACCACCAGCGAAACCACTCTCCCAACCAGGACGTAATGCTTGTCCGGCTTGTCTTTCACCAAAAACTTCCTGTAGTAGTTCTCAGTAAACAGCCCCGCCGAGGCGACCATGAAGGCATCGCACGAACTCATGACCGACGCCAGCATGCTCGCAATGAACAGCCCTATGAGGCCCGGAGCGATATTTGGCAGCAGCTTGTGCGCCATCAGCCCGTACACCTGGTCCACGTGCTCGATTTCCTCACCCGCGAAGACAGCAATCGCAAACAGCCCCGTGAACATCCATGCAACTATGCAGATTCTCTTCAGGAGCATGCCGAATGTCGTTCCGATGCGTCCCTCCATCTCGGTACGTCCCGCGGCGCAATTGGCCATCGTGTGCGGCTGCGTCACCCACCCCACAAGCGCATTGAAAGAAACAATGGCCACGTAGAACGCCGTAATCCCGCCGGGTGCAACGAGTTTGAGCATGTTCGGATCTGTTATCTGCTCCCGCAAACCGGCCATTCCGCCCGCAGCCGAAATCGCAAACGGCAGGATAATGAACGACAGAAGCACGGTGAGCAGCCCCTGGACCAGATCGGTGAATATCGCCGCGGCCATTCCGCCGGCGATACCGTAAAGAACAAACATGACCGTCATGGCTACGATGGCCACGTGCTGGTTGATGCTCCCGCCGGACACGGCTGTAACCATCGCGCTTGTGCCTTTCAGCATCATTCCGATGAAGAACGTTAATTGCAGCAAACCTACCACAACAAAGAGCATGCTGACGCTGGGGCTGTAACGCACCTCGAAGTAGTCCGCCGTGGTAACCGCCCGCATGCGTCTGAAGATGGGGGCAATGAGCCAGTAGAACGGCGTTACAAACAGGTACAGCCACTCGATCCATATGCCGGACACGCCCACCTTGTATGTCTTGGCGGCAACCCCCACAGCCTGATCGGAGTGCGTCCCCGTGCCAAACATGAAGAACAGCATCATCAATTTGCCGAACTTGCGGTCGCCGATGAAGAAACTCGCCGCGCTCTTGACCCTTCTGGCAGCCCACAATCCTATCGCCGTGATTCCCAACAGATACACGATGATGATCGCCCAGTCGATAGCGTTTACACCCAACATGTGCAGACTCCTTAATACCGCCACAGCGGCCCGCCGTTACAATATCTGTTCTTTCCAGCTATACCCGTTCCTAAGTGAAGACAAAACGGGCGGCCCGTTCGTCCAAAACGACCCTCTTGAGGGGCCGGATCACATCGATGTCACAACCAATCAGTCGAAGCGGATTGTGCAGACCAACCTGCACCAACTGCTGCGTCGAAAGCAGCTTCAGCCCCGCGAGGTAATTAATACAATCGATCATAGTGGCGGATGAACCGACCATGTATCCGGTCTGCGGGTTGTAGAGGCGGCCGGCCTCGTCGAGCACCACCACGTTGCTCAGGGTTTCATATTGGCCCGGAGGCAGCCCGGCTATTGGCGAGGCATCACTGGTGATTATAATCCTCCCTACGCCTTTTGCGCGCAAAAATGTCTTGATCAGGGCGTCCGGGAGGTGATGACCATCAGTAATCAGCAGGGCGCTTAAGTCGTCGTGCGCCAAACCCGCCCAGATGGGGTTCTGGTGCCGGTCCAACATGGCCGGGACACCATTTCCCAGATGTGTCAGCGCCCGTGCGCCGGCGGCCGCTGCGCGGCTCAGCGCACCGGCATCAGCCATCTGATGGCCAAGCGAAACAGCCGCACCGTTTTCGGCTGCATAAGCGATTACAGGCTCGATACCCTCCAACTCGGCGGCGACCGTGATGAGCCGCACACACCCGTCAGCCCAATCAAATATGCGCCGAAGAAACTCAACGTCTGGCGGACAAACCCAGCGCAGGTCATGGGCGCCGCGCGCCCCATCGGCCGCCGAGATAAAAGGACCCTCCATGTGTATTCCCAACAGCCTGCCGGCAAACTCCTTTCTCGCCATCACCTTGGCAATAAGCGGCAGGTTGCGACGATAGACCTCGGGGCTGCTCGTAATAACAGTGGGCAGAAATGCGCTGGTCGTCTCCGTCAGGATTTGCATGCAGGCGATCACAAAAGCTTCCTCGGTCAGGTGCACATCTGAGAAGCTGACCCCTTTGTAACCGTTGACCTGTAGATCGACCAGTGCAGGTATGTTCATGATGGCTCTCAGGTTACCGGGAGAGTTGACTCGCCGCGGGCTCATCCATGTATACGAAACAATTCCGATGTCTCTGCAAAATCGAAGATGGGCAGATGTTGGTCACCGGTCCTTCCAGAGCGCCAGCTACGGCCTGGGCTTTGCGCCGGTCCGGCACGGACACAATTATGCAACGGCTCTTCATGATCTGTCGAATGCTCATCGAAATAGCCCGGGACGGCACATCGTCGAACGTTGCGAACCACCCCTCGCCCAACTGCTGGCGACGACACTGCTCGTCGAGGTCGACTACGATGTAAGGCGCTTCCGTTTCAAAATCCGCCGGCGGATCATTGAACGCAAGGTGTCCATTTTCACCGATGCCCACAAGCGCCGCATCAATGGGGTTTTCGCTTATGAGTCGTCCCAATCGATCGCACTCGGCCTCCGGGTCTGCGGCGCCGCCGTTGACAAAGTGGACTGCCGCCAGGCGCGGCACCAATTCAACAAACCGCTCACGCAGATACCTGCGGAAACTCGCCGGATGGTCTTCATTGAGACCGATGTACTCATCGAGGTGAAACATCGTTACCCTGGACCAGTCGATATTGCCGGCCGCCACAAGATGGCTGAGGGTCTCAAACTGGCTGGCGCCCGTGGCGAGAATGATATTAGCCCGGGCGTTGTTTAAAACAGCAGTCCGGATTTGTGCCGCAGCCTTTTCGGCCGCCGCGGCGCCCATCTGCTCTTTTGTGGCAAAAACAAATCGTTCCATGCCTGATCCCCTGAATCTCAGTTGACTTTTCTGCCGGCCGCGGGCTATTCTGCCACCAATTAAAACGTTTGTCAAACAATTGAGTCGCAGGCAAACCAATCTTTGGGAATCGGACAGGCGCAGTGAGAACCGCGGCCTCACGGACCTGCAGCATCTGATTGCACAGTGTTGGCAAATATGGTATGCTAACGGCATTGCAGGAGTGTGCCCAAACGACCAAATGTGTCTCAAAGAAGGAGCAGGATTATGAATAAGCCGACGCGCCGCAGTTTTCTTGGAACTTCTCTTGCCGCCCCGGTGGTTCTGGCGGCGGCTAACCCTCTGATCGCATCGGCCGCCGAATCTGTCGAAGCACGGCACAAACCGGGCTCGAAGATGCGAATTGGCTTGTGTACCTACCTGTGGGGGCAGGACTGGGATGTGCCCACGCTTATCGCCAACTGCAAAAAGGCCGGCTATCCGGGCATTGAACTTCGGGTCGATCATGCGCACAAGGTAAGCGCCAAATTGACGCCCGCCGAGCGAAGAGAAGTGCGCAAGCAGTTTGCCGACGGCAAGACGGTCTTCGTCGGCATGGGCTGTAACTGGGACTTTCACCACACCGATCCGGCCAAGCTTGCCGCAAATGTCGAAGGCGCAAAGGCTGATGTGGTACTCAGTTATGACTGCGGCGGCAGCGGCGTCAAGGTTAAACCCAACGCACTGCCAAAAGATGTGCCGGTGGCCAGGACCTGCGAGCAGATAGGCAAAGCGCTCAACGTGCTCGGCAAATTCGCCGCGGATTATAAGCAGGAGATCCGCGTTGAGGTCCATGGTTCGGGAACGAGCGACCTGCCGGTAATGAAGCAGATATTCGACCACGTAACGGAGCCCAACGTCGGCGTGTGCTGGAATTGCAACAATGAGGATTTGAAAGGCGAGGGGCTCGATTATAATTTCAATCTCGTCAAAAAACGCTTCGCCATGACACTGCACGCCCGCGAGTTCAATATCGGCGACTATCCCTACCAAAAGCTCTTCGATCTGCTCGTAGCTATGGACTACAAGGGCTGGATTCTGCTGGAAGCACGAACCAAACCGCAGGACCGCATCGCGGCGATGATCGAACAGAAAGAGGTCTTCGAGCAGATGATCAGGAATGGGCAGGCAAAACTGAAAGCGTAATACTTTTACGGAGCCCGTCTGAGCAGGTATTGATGCATGGCTCGCGCGAGGTCACGCCCGAACGCCTTGGCGGTACCGGCGGTGACTTCACCATTGTTGGCACGGGCATAGGGAATCTCCAAGCCGGCGCTCAGGACCACTGAGTCCAACTCGCCCGCCCAGCGACTGAAGCTCTTGCCCGCGTCGTAATTAGCGCCAGTGTTCCACGCCTTGCCAAATGGCAGGTTATCCTCGGAGCGGTAGACCAGGGGCCCTTCTTGGACATTTGCCAGGATTTCGCCAAAGGCGCATTGCTCTTTCCAGATCGCCGGGTCGGAACTGCCAACTATATAGATAACCTCATTGTATTCGCCGCGAATCCACGGACAATGCAGGTCAAATGCGACGCGGAGTTTGCCCTTGGACCATTTCGGCAGCAGGTCGCGAATAGCCCGGACCTCCGGATGGATGCTCTCGCCGATGTAATCGCGATTGTGATCCCGCGGGCGGCGGTTCTTACCCTGATCGCCATCCTCCACCCCGTCAAGGTCAACAAACGGAATCGCCAGTATCTCGGCATGTTCACGGAAC
>JAWLHD010000281.1:0-5953 GCA_041690555.1 Anaerohalosphaeraceae bacterium | reverse complement strand
TCAGAATGTTTACAGGGCTCAGAGCGTAAATATAAGTGACAAGCACATCGAGATCATAACTTCGCAAATGATGCGGAAGGTTGAAATCGAGTCCGTAGGTGACAGTGATTTTCTGCCGGGCGAGGTTGTGGACAGGCTGGCGTTCCGCAAGGCGAACGAAGATCTTGCTCACAGCGTTCGGATTACGGATCCGGGGGATACGTCCCTGGCGGTCGACCAGCTCGTGACCAAGAAGGAGCTGGAGGCGGCTAACGAGAAGGTTGAAGTTCTGGGCGGCACGGCGGCGAAGGGCAAGAAGCCGCGTCCGGCATCGGCCAAGACGCTCCTGCTTGGCATAACGAAGGCATCGCTGCAATCGGAAAGCTTTATTTCCGCGGCGAGCTTCCAGGAAACAACGAAAGTGTTGACAGAGGCATCGCTTGCTGGTAAAGTTGACCAGTTACGGGGCCTGAAAGAGAACGTGATCCTTGGTCACCTGATTCCCGCGGGCACGGCGTTCAAGCCGCATCTGGATATGCGGGTTCGGCATCTTGCTGAGCCTCCTGTGCCGAAGCAGCTTGAAGAACTTCGTGAGGCCAGAGAAGCTGAAGCTGCCGCGGAGAAGGCTGTCAAGGCGGCCTTGGGACTGGAGTAGGCGCGCTGCGTGAAGGTTGCGTTGCCTTAATAGTAAGAGATCGACAAAGATCGGTTTGAGATGTTCGTTTGGAGAGATTATGCCGACCATTAACCAACTGGTTCGAAAAGGGCGAAGCCGAAAAGGCAAGAAGCGCGTTTCGGATATTTCCGGGTGCCCGCAGAAGCGCGGGGTGTGCCTGATAGTGCGTACTCAGACGCCCAAGAAGCCGAACTCAGCTTTGCGTAAGATCGCCCGTGTGCGCCTTACCAACGGCAAGGAAGTGACGGCTTACATACCGGGCATCGACCACAACCTGCAGGAACACAGCACGGTGCTGATTCGCGGCGGTCGTGTTCGGGACCTTCCCGGCGTGCGGTACCATATCGTCCGTGGCGTATTGGACACGGCGGGCGTGAGCGGGCGCAAGCAGGGTCGCAGTAAATACGGCGCAAAGAAATAGTACGGCCGAGACGCATTAACACGGGGCAAATCACGTAATAAGGTGTATGAATGGCTAAGAAGTTTACGGCATCAAGCTGGCAATTGAAACCGGATGCCAAATACAACAGCAGACTTGCGGCGAAGTTCATTAACTGCATGATGTGGGACGGCAAGAAGAGCGTCGCCTCGAAGGCTTTTTACGACGCGATGGATATAATCGGCAAGCGCGTCAAGGACACATCGCCGTTGGAGGTGTTCGAAACGGCGATTGACAACGTCAAGCCGATGTTGGAGGTGCGAAGCAAGCGTGTGGGCGGTGCGAGCTATCAGGTTCCGATGCAGGTCGGGCCCAAGCGTCAGCAGTCGCTTGCATTCCGGTGGATTCTGGCCGCAGCCAGGGCCAAGAAGGGCAAGCCGATAAGTGCCAGGCTGGCAGCGGAGCTGATGGATGCTTATAAGAAAGAAGGCGCGGCGATGACTACTCGTGAGAATGTGCACCGCATGGCTGAGGCCAACAAGGCGTTTGCGCACTTCGCATGGTAGTTGCTTTGAGATTACCTGCCACGGTTGATTCTGCGACCGTGGCAGTTTTTTATTGGTATCGGACTTTGGCGGTCAGGGGGCGATTTTGGAGATAAGGTTTTTTAGCGGTACGACCGAGAACAAATAAATGGCGCGGGATCTGACAAAACTTCGTAACATTGGGATAATGGCTCACATTGATGCCGGCAAGACGACCGTCAGCGAACGGATACTCTATTACTCCGGCAAGATATATAAGATGGGTGAAGTTCATGACGGCACGGCCGTAATGGATTTCATGGAGGAGGAACAGCAGAGGGGCATTACGATTACGTCGGCGGCAACCAAATGCCTTTGGAAGGGCTTCGACATCAATCTGATCGACACGCCGGGGCATGTTGATTTCACCGCCGAGGTCGAGCGGTCGCTGCGGGTTCTTGACGGCGCGGTGGCGGTTTTCGACGCAAGCGAAGGAGTACAGGCTCAAAGCGAGACGGTGTGGCGTCAGGGGGCCAAGTACGGACTGCCTTGTCTGTGCTTTCTGAACAAGATGGACAAGGTTGGCGCGGACTTCGAGATGGCGATTGAGAGTATTCGCGACAAGCTGCTTGCCAACCCCGTTTGTGTACAGGTACCGATGGGGGCGGAGTCCAATTTCGAGGGGCTAATCGATCTTATCAACATGAGAGCCGTGTTCTATGAGCAGGACGTTATGGGGGCGAAGTTCCGGGAAGAGGCGATTCCGGAAGAATACTCCAGGTATGCGGAGGCTCATCGACATGCGATGCTGGAATCGGCGGCGGAATTCGATGATGCGCTGATGGAGGCGTACGTGCATGACGAGCCGGTCGAGCCGGCGGCCATTATTGCGGCCCTTCGCAAGGGCACATCGGCGGGCAAATTGAACCCGACGTTTGTCGGTTCAGCGCTGCGTTATATCGGGGTGCAGCGGCTGCTGGACGGGGTGACAGCGTTCCTGCCGTCGCCGCTGGAGCGGCCGGCGATCACGGCGCATCAACCGGACGGCGAAAAGGAAATTTTCGTTACATGTGACCCGGGCAAGCCCCTTGCCGCGCTGGCGTTTAAGATTACAAGCGACAAGCACGGGGACTTGTACTTTTTGCGCATATACCAGGGGACGCTCAAGACAAGCAGCAGGGTGCTGAACAGCAATAGATCGCGCAAGGAGAATGTTACGCGTATTTTTGAGATGCACGCGAATACGCGCAACATCCTCGATCAGGCGTCGGCCGGCGATATAGTCGCGGTTGTGGGATTGAAGGATACGCTGACCGGCGACACGATATGCGATACCAGGCATCCGCTTGTATTGCCCAGTATCAGTTTTCCGCAGACGGTTATCCACATGTCGATCGAGCCACGTTCTGCGAGCGAACGGATGAAACTGGCTGATGCGCTTGGTGTTCTTCGCCGGGAGGATCCGACCTTCGAAACGAGATACGACGAGGAAACCGGGCAAATGCTGATCGGAGGCATGGGCGAACTGCACCTGGAGATTCTTCAGCATAAACTGACGCGTGATCTGGGGGTGGACGTAAGAGTCGGCAAGCCGAGAGTGGCCTATAAGGAGGCTATTACCGAAGTTGCGGAGGCGGAGGGTAAATTCGTTCGTCAGACCGGTGGAAGAGGACAGTACGGTCATGCAGTCATTCGGATTGAACCGCTTCTCGATGCCGAGGGGCAGTACCAGCGTCAAAACGAATTCGAAAACGCGGTGATCGGGGGCACGGTTCCCAAGGAATATGTCCCGGCGGTCGGGCGGGGTGCAATGGAAGGTCTTTCAAGCGGCAGTCTTGCGGGGTATCCGGTAGTTGGCGCCAAGGTTACGCTGCTGGACGGGTCTTTTCACGCAGTGGATTCCTCCGAGCTGGCTTTTGAGCAGGCCGGCATTATGGCCGTGCAGGAGGCCGTCCGCAGGGCGCACCCGATACTGCTTGAGCCGATGATGAAGATACAAATAGTTGTGCCTGAGACGAACTACGGGGCGGTTCAGAGCAACCTGATCAGCCGTCGCGGAGTCATAACCGACTCGCATGCTCACGGTAACATGCGAGTGATCGACGGGCGGGTGCCGCTGGCGGAGATGTTCGGGTATTCCGGGGAGATCCGTGGCGCAACCGCCGGCAGGGGGTCCTTTTCCATGGAGCCCTTGTGCTATGAAAAGGTGCCGGAACAAATTTGTGAAAAAATTCTTGTAAGTTGTTATTGACAGTTTTTCGAACGTATGTTATATAGCTGAGTTTTTACAGCCGAAGCGAGCATGGAACGGATTTCCTTGCGTACCGAGTTGGGCTGGTTCACATCAAAGTGATTGGTTCACGGACGACAGAGAATGCCCGCTACGGACCGGAGGGATAAGCCTCTCGTTGGGGTGGTGATGAGCGAGTGCCGAAAGAGGCGAATATCCGGTTAGTCCGGTTGAGCGGGTACTTGAAGGAAGGCGACAATCAGGCCTTTCCTGCCTTGTACAGAGCAAGAGACCAGGGTTGTGGCGCCGCGTGTGGCGTTTTGGCCTTGTTTTCATGCTGCAAGTTGTTAATATGACGATTTTTCATATTGCAGTAGGGACATTGTACACAAATTGAGGAATAGTGATGTCTGCTGACACCGAAAGAATACGAATCCGTATGGAGGCATACGATCACCGGGCACTGGACACCAGCGCCAAGGAGATTGTAGAGCAGGCACGCCGCACGAACGCGAGGGTCAGCGGTCCGGTGCCGCTTCCGACTCGCATTGAGCGGTACACGGTGCTGCGCAGCCCGCACATCGACAAGAAATCGCGTGAACAGTTCGAGATGCGAACGCACAAGCGTCTGATAGATATTCACGAAGCGAATGCCCGCACGGTGGAAGCCTTGAACAGGCTGGTGGTTCCGGCGGGTGTTTTTGTTAAGATCAAGGCGTAGATCGCCAGCTTAGAGATTAGAGTAGAAGCCTGAGAGCGGCTGAGGGATAGACAGATGGCAATGTTGCTTGGCAAAAAGATCGGCATGACGCAGGTTTACGACGAATCCGGCAGGATTACCACGGTTACCGTGCTTCAGGCGGGTCCCTGCAAAGTCATGCAGGTCAAGAGCAGGGAGACTGACGGCTACAACGCGGTCCAACTGGGATTTGAAGACGTAAAGGAATCCCGCCGCCGCAAGCCTGATGAGGGTCATGCGTCTAAGGCGGGCACCGTATCCAAAAAGTTTGTTCGTGAGTGGCGACTTGCCGACAATACCCCGGCGGAGGTTTCGACTGGGGACGACGTGACGGTTTCGTCTTTTGCCGAAGTGAAATACGTCAATGTATCGGGCACGAGCAAGGGCAAGGGCTATGCCGGCGTAATGAAGCGTCACGGTTTCGGCGGTTTCCCAGCGTCGCACGGCACCGAGCGAAAGCACAGGGCCAGCGGCTCGATCGCCAGTTACGGCAGCGACCGGGGTCACGGGGGGAATTTGAAGAAGGGCAAACGAATGGCGGGGCGAATGGGGGGCGTAAGAGTAACAACCAAGAACCATCAGCTCGTATCCATCGATGAAGAGCAGAATCTTCTGATAGTCAAGGGTGCGGTGCCGGGCGCATCGGGCAGTTTCGTGGAAATTCGCAGCGCCCGCAAGGGATGAGCATAGTTTGGGCAAGACAATAGAACTGGAACGTGAAATGATTGATGTGGCCGTACATGACAGGAAAGGCAACGAAGTCGACACCCTTCAGGTCGACGAGGCCGTACTCGGGACGACGGTGCGATATCCGCTGCTCAAGCAGGCAATAGTAATGTACCACGCCAACAAACGCGTAGGCACGGCGGCGACGAAGAGCCGTGGCATGGTGGCGGGTTCCACTCGCAAGCTGTACAGGCAGAAGGGCACCGGTAATGCACGTGTCGGCAACGTACGCACGGGCAAGCGCGTCGGCGGCGGCATGACTTTTGCGAAAGCCCCGCATGATTTCGGCAAGAGGATGCCTGCCAAGCAGCGTCGCCTGGCGAGGGATTCGGCAGTTCTGGCCAAGTTGCTGGCGAACCGCCTGGTGGTCGTCGATGAGCTGACTTTTGAGAAGCCGCAGACGAAGGCCCTGGCGGAGGTTCTGGGCAATCTTAAGATCGACCGGAGCTGTCTGGTTACGATCGGGGATAAGGATGTGAACATTTACAAATCGGCGCGTAACATCCCAAAGGTGGCGGTGACCACGGTGAAGGATCTGAATGCGGGTGATATCTGCAATCGTCAGAAGATGTTGTTTACGAAAGAGGCGTTTTTGTCGCTGATCAATCGCGGCGAGAACGCGGATTCATAAGAGTTTGAAAGTACGGGTGCGTCGTGGATGACTATAACGTGATTATCAGGCCATTGGTAACAGAGCAGG
>JAWLHD010000280.1:0-5956 GCA_041690555.1 Anaerohalosphaeraceae bacterium | reverse complement strand
GGGATTATACCCTTTGGGAACATAGTTCCGGCGGTCGGTCATGATCCGCCAGACCACGTGGCAGAGCTTGCGAGCCACGGCGGTGACGGCAACCAATTGATGTTTGTTTTGGCTTTTTTTCTTGAGCCAGAAGTCTCGTAAGTCGCCTTCCTGCTGAAGGGCCCGGTAGGCCATCTGCCAGAGGGTTTTGCGTAGAAACGGAGATCCTCGTTTACTGATGTGCCGTCGCGGAGCATCGTATTGCCCGGTCTGGAAGACGGAGGTATCCAGCCCCGCGAAGGCAACAAACTGAGACGGGCGTCCAAATGTTTCGATGGGATCGACTTCGCCATACAGGCTGACGACGGTGAGCGGCGACGCTCCAGGCAACGTCAGCAGGTACGGCGGCAGTTGCTCGGCAAGTGCCGCAATATGTGTATCGAGCTTTTTCAGGATCGGTTCACACGCTTCCATTTGGTCCAACAGGTAGTGGATTCCCATGCAGATGCCGTCGCGGCCTCGTCGCATACCGACGGAGTTCTCGGCCGCCTGGCGGATTTCCTGGGCCTTGTGTTGGCCGAGTTTGCCGCGGGATGTGGCGCGGATCATTTCGCCAAACACATCCTGCTCTGTCTGAAGAATGCCGTCCGGTGTGGCGGCCTGCCGCAGTACGGTCCGCGCCGTCGTTCCGAAAGGATTGGCGAACAAGGGCTCATACTCCGGCCAGATGGGCTGCAGTCTGGACCACAGCAACTGCTTGATACGGCTCTGTTGCCGGATCATGGCATAGCGTAACCGTGTCAACTGCCGACAGGTCATGGCCAGTTCCCCCGGGATGGCTGCCGGTCGGTAATTGCCGCTGCGGAGGAGTGTGGCAATGTGCGCTGCATCGGACTTGTCCGTCTTGCATTTGCGGATCGCCTGGGCCGCCTGACGGGCGGTCTGTATGGGATTGAGCACGACGACGGTGTATCCGCAACGTGTCAGGAAGTCATGCAGGCCGTACCAGTAGTGCCCTGTGGCTTCCATGCCAATCAATACCGACGGCGTTCTGCCGGCTTCATTGAGGCGGTCCAGGAGCCGCTGGTACCCTTCGGCGGTATTGGCGAATGAGGAGGGGCGTACGCAGGGATTGCCGTCACGGTCGATCATGCATGCGACATGCTTGTCTTTGGCAACGTCGATTCCGCAAAAACGTGTAAATCGTTTGGCGGCAGACATAGGTCAAGCCCTTTCTAATTGGCGTTCAGAGGATCCCTGCAACCTGTTGGCCCGCGACCTCATGCGTGATACGGAGCGTTCCCGACACGTCGGGATTCCAACCAGCTCATACGCGGCCGTCCATCCAGGCCAGGGAACAGCGGTCTTTCGTGCGAGGCGGATCCCTCAAGGGTACAAACGCTGCTTACTCCCTGAACCATTGTTGAGCTAATTTTTCAGTCATCTGTTTTGCATAGTCCGGCGCCGGACATTCGATTGGCAATACCTGGTAGTATCCATTGGGCGAAAACGCCGAGTACGTTTCAAAGGCAATCAGTTTCATGTCAATGAGGCGGTCTTTGGCGATTTCAAACTGGCGGTCGTCCAGCGCGATGGTCTGGCATATCTTTTCCTTGCGGTAGAAACTGACACCGTTCTTGTCGGCCGCCAGCACCAGGAAAAGATACAGCGCCACATCTTCGTGGGTCATCACGCCAAGAAAGCCGTTTCGGATCAGGCGATGGTCGACCCAGGCGAAGGAACCTCGAATGTTTCTGATCATTTTTGGTTGCGGGATGTGATACTTTTTCATAGACTCTGTCTCCGTGATATTTTGCGACAGCCGCCCCCCATCGTCCCACCCACACGATGAACTTTAAGCAAAAAAAGAAAATATCACAAAAAGGGACGATTGTTTCAAGGGCGGCTTTTTTCATTCCTGAGCATCTTCTCCAGAAGTACATCCAACCGGCGTTTCGCCGGAAGAACAAGTAGAACTATAACCAGCATTTTCGTTCTTGCAGAACGAAGTACAAACAGACTGGTCCACCGGGGACCAGGAAGCAAAACCAATGACTTGACTATATGAGGGTGGAAAAATGAAAATGCTGCGAACGTTAACGTTAATTGTGTCGTTGCTGCTGCTGTTCAATGGGTTGTCCTTTGGGGCACTGATCGGACATTGGACCTTTGATGATCCAGGCAATCTGGGCGCTGACAGCAGCGGCCAGGGCAACCACGGGACGGCCGTCGGCCATGCCGCGTTCTCGAATGACGCTGTCATCGGTACCGGAGCCCTGCTACTGGACGGCGAGGGTGATTACCTGACGATCGGCCTGGGGGCGGCCAACATGCTGGCCAACTGGAAGAGCAACGTGACCATTGCGGCCTGGATAAAACCGCAGCAGACAACCAAGGAGTATACGTGCGTTTTCGGTCATAGAGGTGGAGACAATGGAATCAAATTTGGATTCTGGAAAGGGGCTTTCCGACTCACCACCCTCGGTGTGATGGACTATGACCTTGCTGTCTCCCCTACCCTCAACACCTGGTCGCATGTCGCAGTCACCTTGAATGCAGCCGGGAATCTGGCCACGTTCTATCATAACGGCCAGCAGGTAGGGCAAGTCTCGGGAGGTTCGGTTGGCCTGACGGCGACCGGGTACTACTGTATTGGTAGCGGTGGTTATTGGGAACCCGAAGATTTCAAGGGTTTGATTGACGATTGCCGGATTTATAGCCATGCCCTGAACGCGACCGAGGTGCTACAACTATATGAGTCGGAGACGCAAGCGGGGATTACGGGCTTGGACATTGGAACGACGTCTCCGGTTCATCCGGCGGGGTCGACCACGCGGGTGGGGGAAACCGGCTATACTGTGCAAGCCGGCGGGATGGACATCTGGGTCACGGCCGACTCATTCCACTACTCCTACAACACCACCAAGGTCAGCGGCAATTTTACGGTGACCGTGCGGGTTCACAGCCTGGCGTACGTGGACGACTGGAGCAAGGCGGGGATCATGTGCCGCAGCTCGCTGGCCGAGAATGCGGCCCATGCCAGCATCCTCCGGTCCGGCACACAGGGGATTCACCTGCAGACCCGGCCCGTGACCGGCCAGGTCACGCTCGGCTGGTACCTGGGACCGTCGGGGCCGAGCGATCCGGTCTGGCTGAGGTTGGCGCGCCAAGGGGATGTGTTTGCTGCCTTGTACGCGCCGGATGCCGGGGGCAGACCGGGGACGTGGAGTAGCCCTGTGCTGGCGGTGGTGCCGATGCCGCCGGCGGTGTACCTGGGTCTGGCGACCACCAGCCATCTGGACGGCACCGCGGTGACGGCCGAGTACCGCAGCTACGATCCGAGACCTCTGGGCGGGTTCCCGTCATTGCCCGCGCTGGGCCTGGAGACGATCGGCCCGGCCGGCGGGATGGACTATATGGGGATTCGTGAGGTCATAGGCAATGGCCCAATCACCGACCAGGATCTGTGCTACGCCTCCCTGCAATCGCTGACGGGGACGATCGTGGATTATCAGGCGGGCGTGCTGAACATCGCGGACAAGGGGGAGGCCGGTCATTTCGGCAATGATGCGGAGTTTGGGGTCGTCACGGCGGGTCATCGCAATGCCGGGGATGTGGATAATCTGTCGCTGGTGGCCAAAGGAGCGGTCTATATCCCGGTGGCCGGGGACTACACTTTCTGCGTGAACAGCGATGATGGGTTTACGCTGCAGTTTCCGGGGCACCACTTCAAGGAGATCTGGGGCGGTCTGGGGGATCTGGTTCCCTTTGGTGACGGCCATGCCGTTCGGTTCTGGGGCGGCCGGGGCGCGGCGGACACCCTGGGGGTGATCCACCTGCCGGCGGGCAGTCATCCGTTTGTTCTGACGTATCACGAGGCGGTGGGCGATGCCTCGGTGGAGTTCTCGGCGGCCGCGGGGCGCAAGACGGCGTTTGATGAGGACTTTCGTTTGGTGGGGCACAAGGGCCTGGGCACGGTGCCGATTCCGGGTTTTCATGACGATGTGCTGATGACCGCAACCCAACCGGGGCGCTGGGGTCAGATTGCAAGACTGATCGATGCCCAGGATGCCTTAGCTCAGGGAGAGGCTAACCAAAGCAATGTCCATCAAGCGTACCAGGCGGTCAATCACACAGACCCGGATACGGCGACCGAGGCGGGTAGCTTTGGCGGGGATGAGGCCTTTCCCAACGACACCGCCGGGACGGATGATGATGACTTTGCCATCCGGGTGGAGGGTTTAATCGACATTCCGCAAACGGGCTGGTACGACCTGGGCTTCAACAGTGACGATGGCGCTGCCCTGACGATTCCGGGTCAGACGTGGCATTCGAAGGTGGTGGATACGACCGGGGGCACGGCCACGATCAGTGGCGACAAGTTATCCAACGACATCCTGACGGGCTGGAGTTTCACGGCGGGTCGCATCTACCTGACCGCGGGCCACCACGCGTTCGAGGCCATTATGTTCGAGCGGGGCGGCGGGGCGTTTTTCGAGCTGTTCGGGCGTGGCGTCGTGAATGGTGTGCCGGACCCGCAGTGGCACCTTTTGGTCCGGGATGGGGCCGGGTTTTTTGAGGATCAATCCGATGGCCTGCGCCTGGTGCCCCAGGTCTGTCCGTTCCTGCTGGCCGGCGACCTGAACCGGGACTGCGTGGTGAACCTGTACGATCTGGCGCAAATGGCCCAAAACTGGCTTGTGGATTGCTACCGAGATTCCGCACACCCGGACTGTCAGACCCCAACCCCGCCTCCGGACCTCGTCCGGATCCCCGCCGGCACGTTCCGCATGGGCGACAGCTTCAGCGAGGGTGATGCGGATGAGCTACCCGTCCACACGGTCACGCTGGACGCGTTCTACATGAGCAAGTATGAGATCACCAACCAGCAGTACTGCGATTTCCTTAATGCTGCTCTGGATCAGGGGCTGATTACGGTCGTCAGTGGCGTGGTCTACCAGGCGGGCGCTGGGTCGGAGATCTGCTGCGACATATCCAGTACTTACGGCGGGATTGCCTACAGCAGCGGCGTCTTCTCTGTCCGGACCAAGGCCGGCCGCAGCATGGGCAATGATCCCATGATTCGGGTCACTTGGTACGGTGCCGCTGCCTATTGCAACTGGAGGAGCGAGCGGGAAGGTCGCCAGCCCTGCTATGATCTGTCGACGTGGGAATGTGATTTCAACAAGAATGGCTACCGATTGCCCACGGAGGCCGAGTGGGAGTATGCCGCGCGAGGAGGGCTGTCTGGGAAGCGGTTCCCGTGGGGCGATACGATCTCGCACCCGCAGGCGAACTACAATTCAACCTCGTACTCCTATGATGTGAGCCTGACAAGCGGATTTCATCCCTATTTCAATGATGGAACCGAGCCTTACACCTCACCTGTGGGAAGTTTTGCTCCAAACGGATACGGGATTCATGACATGGCCGGCAATGTGCGGGAGTGGTGCAACGACTGGTACTCATACACTTACTACAGTATCAGCCCACAAACAAACCCCACCGGGCCAGCGGCCGGGCATTGTGTCATTCGCGGTGGTTGGTGGAAAGACAGTGCGTCCTTCTGTCGAGTAGCAAGCCGATTTACTTCAGGCGTCTCGCGCGGATACGTCAATAGCGAGATGGGATTCCGCGTTGTCAGCAGTTGCGAGGCGATCCCGATCAATCTGCCGTGATGTGAGAGGGCTTGGCGCGGGGAGAATAATCGTGCCGGAATAGTCGAACGATTGAAGCCGTGTAAGAGGACAGGCATGACAAAGCGAAACGAGGTGAAAACACAGAAACCTCTATGGGAAAGACCAGCTATAGAAAGTCAAGCAGAAGAATAGAAAGATTTTTGGATTGTTCTTTGACAAGTGAAGATGCCTCAGGACTGGGGATTATACCCTTTGGGAACATAGTTCCGGCGGTCGGTCATGATCCGCCAGACCACGTGGCAGAGCTTGCGAGCCACGGCGGTGACGGCAACCAATTG
>JAWLHD010000279.1:0-5957 GCA_041690555.1 Anaerohalosphaeraceae bacterium | reverse complement strand
GTCTCAAAATCCGGCGGCTCGATCTTGACGACCATCCCGGAGACGAACCGGTTCACAAGGCTCTCGCAAAGCGAACCGATCATCTTGGGATGGGCGTCGGAGGCGAGCACTACCTGCTTGCCCGCCAGATCGATTGTATTGAACGTATGCAGGAATTCCTCCTGCATTGCCTTCTTGCTGGCCAGGAAGTGTATGTCGTCGATTGCCAGCAAATCCGTTTGTCGGAATCTCCTCCTGAAAGCATCCAGCTTTCGGGTCTTCAAGGCCAGCACGTACTGGTTCGCAAAGTCCTCCGCCGAAACGTAAAGCCATCGGGCTTTCGGGCGCGACTTGCACACCGCATTGCAAATCCCTTGCAGCAGATGTGTTTTGCCAACGCCGTATCCTCCGTGAAAAAACAGCGGATTGAACGGACTCTGCTCAGCGTCAACGACCGCTCGCGCGGCGTTATAGGCGAGTTGATTCTTCGGGCCCACCACGAAGTTGTCCAGGCTCAGCTTCAGCGGCTCGATGCGATCCAGTCTTTCCGCGGGTCGGATCCTGCTCCGGGTCGTTCGATTGTGCGCCTTCTCGACGTGCATCGCCTGGCTGTCGAGCTGCGGCCGCTTGAGCGCCCCGGAAAGTTCAGGCTCAATGTTGAAGGCGATCTTCTTGTCGCCTCCCGTAACACCCCGAACCGCGGCGCTTATGTCTTCGAGAAAGTGGTTCTCAATCCAACTGCCGATGAAGTGATTCGGCACGCCAACTTTCAAATAGTTGTCGGCCAGCGTCAAGCGCGTGGAATTCCTGAACCAGATGCGGTGCTTCTGAGGGCCGATCCGTTCGGCTATCGCCTGATCAATGGCGGTAATTTCATCCGTGAATGTTGCCTGCATCTCTCTTTCTCCCACTCTTACCATCATGGTAAAGCGTTCGGTTGTAAGTCATTCGCCTCTCGTTTGTTGATGGTGCGATGATAGGCACGCCCTTTAATCAAATCAATGGCCTTTCAGGCGAATTCTTTTCCACATAAGCAAGGTGCCGCTGACTCATGAGGTTGCGCGCGAAAAAATTTTGTTGTGAACAAGATATGCACAGCGCAAACCCGTTTTGTGGAAAACCTGTGGATTCGATTTGAAGCCGATCAAAATCCCCGTATCAATACTGTAAACGCATGATATACAGGTAGCCGCGGACGAATCGCCCGTATCACTGATGTTATCGCTTGACCAGAACCGCCGCGAAACCGCCGTCATGATCGAATGACTCATCCTCCGCGACGAAGGGCAGCGTCAGCGCGCTGTGTTGTACCCCAAACGCCGGATGTCGCTTGATGAATGCCTCGACAACCTCGACGTTCTCGGACGTTTGAATGCTGCACGTGCTGTAGCAAATCCGTCCGCCAGCCGCAACGTACATCGCCGCTTGTTCGAGCAGTTGCATCTGTACGTCGGCAAGCCTCCGTACCGCCGCCGCCGTCACGCGCATTCGAACTTCGCACCGGCGCGCCAACACGCCCGTGTTCGAACATGGAGCGTCCACGAGCACTCCGTCATATCCGCCGTCGCTACCCTTCGCACCGGCAACATTCTCAAGCTCGGTGCACTCGACGATCGTTATGCCCAGCCGATCGCAGTTTTCCCGGACCATGCGCAGGCGTCCGGCGTCGATGTCCGTCGCCACGATGTGCCCCCGGTCCTGCATGAGCTGCGCAAGTCGCACCGTCTTGCCGCCCGGCGCCGCGCAGAGGTCAAGCATTCTCTCGCCAGCCCGCGGCGCCAGCACGTCCGCAACCCGCGCCGCGGTGGCGTCCTGAACCGTGAACAGCCCCGCCTCGAATCCCGGCAGCGATGTAACCGCCGCGTGCTTCCGCAGTCTCAGCATGTCGCCGTCGGCGACCACCTCGCACTCAACGTCCGCCTCCGCGAAGATCTCCGCAAGCTCCTCCGTCGAAGTTCGAAGCGTATTCGGCTGAATGTAAATCCCCGGCCTGCGGTTGGACGCTGCGCATATCCCACGCGTCGCGTCAACGCCGAAACGCCCGAGCCAATCCTGAACAAGCCAGAGCGGCAGCGAGTATGCTTCACGGAAATAAGCACCCGGCTCCTGCTGCGGATCGGGCAGCACGTCCTGCTTGAATTCGCACACGGTCCGCACATCCGCGGGGATGCACCGCCGGACGGCCCCTTCGCCGAACGGCGCATCGCGACGGCTGATCATGCGCGTCGCATTCCTCAAAACCGCATTGACAAAACCGGCCCCCTTCTTGCCCGCCGACGCGTGCGCAAGATTCACCGCTTCGTTAACCACCGCGTGTTCCGGCGTTGCGGGAGTATAGACCAGCTCATACATGCCGATCCGCAGCACGTTGCGAATCTTCGGCCGGATCCGTGCTCCCGGCAGGCCGCTGAACAGGCTGATGAGCGAATCGATTGCCGACCGGTTGCGAAGCACACCGAAGACGATGTCCGTAGCCGCCGCCCTGTAACCCGCTGAAGTGATGCCCGCGATGCGATCATGAAGAAGCTCGCGGCTGTCCATTCGTTGCCGGTCGAATCGGTCGAGCACGTCAAGAGCCGCCGCACGGGCCGATTGACCCCTTGGCTCGCTCATCCCGCCGCCTCTTCCACGGCAAGAAACACATCCCCCGGCCTTGTTGCTCGACCGTTGACAAAATCCCTAAACTCCATTACCTCGCCGCCCGAAGGCTTGATACTGACAATCTCCAGCTTGTCCGCCCCGCAGATTACGTTGAGATCTTCATCCAGCCGCCCGAAGGCGTCCGCGTGCCTGCCGCACAAAACCGCCCGAGCCTGCGCGATGGTAACGCGCGTACACCTGCCGCTCCACGCCACATAGTCCGTCTGAGCGCCCGGCCAGGGCCACACCCCGCGGATTCGGTTGGCGATCTCCCGTGCCCCCCGCGACCAGTCTATGAACCCGTCGCTCTTCTTGAGCTTCCTGGCAAAGGTCACTTGCGATTCTTCCTGCGGCATGTACACGGCCGTCCCCGCGGCAATCTGCCCGATCGTGTCAAGCAGCAGCGGCGCGCCGAGTTCCGCCAGGCGATCGTGAAGACTCTCCGCAGTCTCGTCCGCCGCGATCTCCGTCGCGGACTGCCCCAGAACAAAACCCGCGTCCATCCGATCGGCCAGTGTGATGATGCTCACCCCCGTCTCTCGCTCGCCGTCTATTATCGCCCAGTTGACCGGCGCAGCCCCCCGATACTTCGGAAGCAGTGAAGCGTGAACGTTGATCGCACCCTTCGCATGCATGTCGATCAGCGCCGACCCGATCTTCTGACCGAACGCGATCACCACCAGCAGATCCGCCTCGCACGCGGCGACCGCCTCCACCATTTCCGCCGAGTTGATATTCTCCGCCTCCGTACACGGCGCCCCGTGTTCCCGTGCCCACTCCGCGACGACCGTAGGCCTGGGCGTCTTGTGCCGACCGGCCGGACGAGCCGGCTGCGTGAATACCCCCGCCAGCTCGTGCTCCGAACGGTAAAGCGCCTCCAGTGACGGAAGACCAAACGAACTCGAACCGAAGTACACTATTCTCATGACACCCGCACCGACCCCAAGCTCTAATATCACACACCAGAATCCTGCTGCTGTTCTTCGTACTTTTCACGGAGCTGCCTGAGCTGCTTTCGCGCTGAAATGAGCTGCACCTGCCCCATCCGGTCCTTGATGAGCGTACCCTCCAAATGATCGTATTCGTGCTGAAACGCCCGAACTTCCAGACCCTTGCCCTCCTGCCGAAAACGGTTGCCTTCCAGGTCCGTCGCTGTCACCGTGCACTTCTTGTACCGCTTGACGTTCGCATATATCCCCGGCAGCGACAAACACCCCTCTTCGTGGCTGTCCAGGCCGCCCCCGACCTTGATCTCCGGATTGATATACACCCGCACGTTTTCCCGCGTGCAGTCCACCGAGACTATGAACACCCGCAGGTTCACCCCGATCTGCGGAGCCGCAAGACCCACCCCTTTCTGCTCGATCATAACGTCGATCATCCGTTCCACGAGCCTGCGTATGTCGTCGTCAATCTCCTCCACCGGCCGTGCCCGCTCCGCAAGAACCGGCGCCGGAAAGCGCGTGATCCGACATTTCTCCACATCCATGAACAGTCCTCTTCGCTATATCTGTACGATTCTCGTCGACCTGTCGTCGCTGATGCCGTCCCCGTCGTCGTCGCCGCCCGCGTCGGGCTCGTCGAATTCATGGCCCTTGAACGTCCGCCCAAGGTAACTCTTCCGCACAAGCTCGTTCTGGATCACCTCGCGCGGCGAACCGGCCCCGATCACCTTGCCGTGGTCAATAATGTAAGCAACGTCGGCTACTTCAAGCGTCCGCTCAACGTTGTGGTCGGTGATCAGTATGCTCACCCCCGACGCAACCAGCCGGCGAATCTCGCCCTGCAATTCCTCCACTGCAATCGGATCGACCCCGCTGAATGGCTCATCCAGCAAAATCAGCGACGGATTGGTGACCATCGCACGGGCGATCTCCAGCTTCCGCCGCTCGCCGCCCGAAAGGAACCTCGCCTGGCTGTTGATCACTTCGCTCAGGCCGAAGCGGTCGATGAGCATCTTGGCCTTGCGATGCCGCTCCGCAGAAGGGATCGACATCGTCTCCAGAATCGCCAGAAGATTATCGCGAACGCTCAGACGCTGAAACACGCTCGGCTCCTGCGACAGATACCCCATCCCAAGTCGCGCACGCTTGTACATGGGAAGCTTGGTCACGTTCACGCCTTCGAAGATAACCTCACCCTCGTCCGGCACGATCATCCCAACGACCATACGGAAGGTCGTGGTCTTGCCGGCGCCGTTGCGCCCCAGCAGCCCTACGATGCGCTGCTGACCAACGGAGATGCTGATCTCATCCACAACGGTCCTGCCCGCATAGCGTTTTATCAGGCCGCGTGTTTCCAGGAGTGTCGTTTCCACGTGTGTGCTCCTTAGCTTAGACCGTTGCATTATAACCAATCACGCCATGTTGTAAATCGCAAATTATGCATCGCGATCCGCATCCTGAATTACGCTGGCGTTCCCGTCGCTCTTGTGGTAATGTATTTTGCAGTGCGTAAACTGTCCTGTACTTTTTGTTTGAGTCCGCTATGTCTCTATCAAGTCCGTTTGAGCGTGTCCACGAACGCATGGGCGCCCGTTTTAATGAATATGACGGCTGGCGTCTGCCCGCGGATTTCGGCGATCCCGCCGCGGAAAATGTCGCCCTGCAAACCGGCTCCGCCGCTTTCGATCTGAGCAGCTTCGGACGCATCGCCGTCAAGGGCGGCGACGCCGAACGACTCGTTTCGGCCCTCGCCGGCGAAACTGCACTGCCGCACGACGAGCAATGGCGCCTCATACCCGATCTCGACGGTTCCGGACCCCTGCGTATCGGCTGCGTCAAGGGCGGCTGGCTGATCCTCACGCTGCCTTGGCGGCGCGCCGACGTGATCGAACGCATCAACTCTCTCGCCGCCTCCGCCGAACCGTCCGGCGTCAGCATCGCCGATATGACCGAGAAGACCGCCATGTTAGGCATTTATGGCCCCAAATCCTTCGCCGCCATCGCAAAGATACTCCCCTTCGACCTCTCGGACCTCGCACCCGGCGGCATCCGGGCAATGTCATTCCTCATGATCACTATCACAATCCTCCGCGGAGGATGGACCCGCGCCGATGGCGTCGAACTTATTTGCCCCGCCCCGGCCGCCCCGATGGCCGCCGCCGCCGTCGCAAAATATCAGCAGAGAGAAAACATCGTCCCCGCCGGGATGGATTGTCTCGCCGACGCCTTGAAAAAAACCTGACCGCAGCCGTTTTCTTATCGGACGCCTCTGCCCCGTGTGCTCTATTTTCGTCGAAAGCGCTGTGCCCGCCCGTTTTTCGATGGTTTTTCTGGAAATGACCACGCCCTTATGCTATAAGGTAGCGTCCCAGTGGTATCCCGGTTAATGCAGGT
>JAWLHD010000278.1:0-5984 GCA_041690555.1 Anaerohalosphaeraceae bacterium | reverse complement strand
CGACCACTCCGTCGTCTCCGAACTGCTCGAACCCGGCGCCATCGACCTCCACGAAGCCGCCGACCACGAAGCACAAGGCCAGATCACGCGCTACCTCGGCATGGATCACAAAGCCGCTGTGCCCCACGTCAAGACCTTCGCCCTTCGCAAGGCCGACCGTCTGCTCCTCTGCACCGACGGCCTCACCGACATGCTCGGCGATCGCGCCGTGCGGGATATACTCATGAGTGTCGACCGGCCCGACGAAGCCTGCCGCGACCTCATCGACGCAGCCAACGCCGCCGGCGGGCACGACAATATCACCGCCGTCGTCATAGACTACACCAGGGCCGACCCTCGCGTCGCCGCTAACCGAACTTGCGCTTCATCACCGCCACGACCACAACCGACAAAGCAATCGCCCCCCCCAGCACCTGCGCAAGCCGCAGCGCCAGCCGATCCACCACCGCCTGCGCCGCCGTCCGGCTCGCATTGACCGCCTCCTCCATGTTCTTCTGCAATTGCGCCACCGAATCGGACTTCATAAGGCTGTCCATATCCGCCATCGCCAGACGAATCTCCTGGGCGGCGTTCCGGACCTCGATCGCGGCCGCTTCAACCTCTTGGGGTCTGATCGGAACACTGTCCTCAGGACGCGAATCTGCATATCCGCGCCATGCCTCTATCGTCTCCGTCGTCGCCCCCGCCGCCGACTGCCAGCTCTGAGCCGTCGAACTCAGTGCCGCCCCCGTTTCCGTAAGAGCCTCCGACGCCGCCTCCAGGGCTTTCAGTGTCTCTATCGCCGCCTCATGCTTTTCATCCATCTCCTCCAGCAGCGCCGTCAGCTCCTTGCGAACCTCCGCCGGAAGCGTCTCCACCTGCTCCACGAATCGCCGGCTCTGCTCGGCGAACTCATCCATACTCTTCAGCGCCGACTTGGTCATCCCGCTGTTCTCGAGATCGTAAAGGAAAAGAAGCATCTGCCACCGCATCGATTCCGGCGTCGCTGCCAGCAGCTCGTTGAAACGGTTGGCAGTATCGGTGAATCGATGAATCGCATACGCCGTGTTGTCCATACCCTCCATCGCCCGAAACGGCGCAAGCGGAACGCTCAACACCTGCTCGAACGGATTAGGACGACCGGGATGCGACTCCGTCACGTATACCAGCAGATTCCCGAACGTACCCTGCACCGGATTGGCCTTGGCGAAGTTGTGGACGAGCTTGTGCGCCTCCTCGAAGCTCTTCGCCGGCAGGTAATTCGCCGCGATCCGCTCGGCCTCCGCTTCGTTCCGCTTCGCCGCCGCCAACATCTGACCCGCCGCCGCGCCGTACAGCGCCGCACCGTCGCCCTGCTCGAAATAATACGACAGACGAACGCAAAGCTCCCAGCTCTCTATCAGGCACACCAGCGGGTCGGGATTGTCCATCAGCGTACGAACAGCCTGGATCAGCCGAGTCTTGAGATGAACGTTGAGCTGCTTGTAGCGAACGTCCGCCTGACCGTGCTCGACGCGATCCGCCGTGTCGCGCATCACCGCGATGAGCGAATCCTCGAACGAGTTCAGCTCCGCCCGCAGATCCTCCCGGCTCGCGACGCGAGTCGAACGGATCGACCGCGGAAGCTCTCTGCCGTTGGGCGCCGTCGTGCACCCCGACACTGCAAGAACCGCCCCGCAAAACGCCGCCAAAATGCGATGTATTAATCTGTAGCGTATCACCATAAAAACCCCTTTCACCAGCCTCTACACTATCAAAAAAACACCGCCCTGAAAAGCAAAAACCTTGCCGCGCCTGGACCTCGGAATCCGGCACGCCCCAGGCCCGATAACCTCGCAACCGCCGCCGCAAGACCCGCTCACTCCAGCATCTTCTTGCTCCGAAGGATATGATGATAATGCTGCGCAAACCGGTGAGCCTCGTCCCGCACGTACTGCAGCAGCTTTCGCGCCTCAGCATTGGCCGGCAGCCGCACGGGCCTGGTCGACCCGTGAATGAATATCTCCTCCTGCCGTTTGGCTATCGACGCCAGCGCCGGCAGCGGCGCGCCCATCGCCGCAAAAGCCTCCTCCGCCGCGTGAAGGTGCCCTAATCCCCCGTCGATCAGCACCACTTCCGGCCACAACTCCTCACCCGCCATCGCCCGCTTGTACCGCCGCGTCACCACCTCGCGAATGCACGCATAATCGTCCACCCCCTCCACCGTCCTGATCCTGAACCGCCGATACCCGCTCTTGAACGGCCGCCCGTCGATGAACTGCACCATCGACCCCACCGTCTCCTGCCCGCCGATATGCGCAATGTCGAACCCCTCGATGATCCGCACCGGTGTCTCCAGCCCAAGAAGCTTCTGCAGCTTCAGCAGCGCCTCCGTCGGATCCGCCGCGAAAACCTCCGGCTGCACGTTGCCCTCCACCGTCCCCCGCTCGTCCAATCGCTCGATCAGCCGTATCCGGTCGCGGTACTTCGCCGCCTCCTCATAATCCCGCGCCTCCGCCGCCGCCTCCATCTGCCGCCGCAGCTCCCGCAGCACCGTCGATCGCTTCGACTGCAAAAACTTTATCACGTCGTTGACGATCTTGCGATACTCCGCCCGCCCGATCCGCGCCCCGCACGGCGCCGTGCACTGGTTGATATTGTAAAGAATGCACGGCCGAAAGAACCGCCGCTTCTCGTCCTCCTCGCGTATGTCCAGATTGCACGTGCGAAACTTGTATATCTTCTGCAAGACCACCATCGCCGCCCGCAAATCGTGCGCACCCGTGAACGGCCCGAAAAGCCGGCTCCGCTCGCTCTTCGGATTCCGAGTGATATACACCCCCGGAAACTGCTCCCTCGTCGTGATCTCCAGGTATGGAAACGTCTTGCTGTCCACCAGCGCCACATTATACGCCGGCCGAATATCCTTGATCAGCCGCGCCTCCTGAAGGATCGCGTCCACCTCACTCTTCGTCTCCAGGTAATCAACCGCCTCCACCTTCTCCACCATCTCCACAATCCGCGCCCCGCGGCTGGACATCAGGTCCGCGCTCGGCTGAAAATAACTCGCCGCCCGGCTCCGCAGGTTCTTCGCCTTGCCGATATACAGCACCACGTCCTGCTGGCCTTTCATAAAGTACAGACCGGGCCCCGTCGGAAAACCCTTGATCGACTCCCGTATCGCTTCCAGCCTCGCTTTGTCGTCTCTGTCCGTCATATCCATCATTCTATCGGCGCTTCGCCCCCATTGCGACTTGCATTTCCCCCCAAACCGACCTACACTCTACGCCAGTATTGTCTTTGGTGTTTACAGGGAGCCGCCATGGCCGACCGCATCGAGCTTAGACTCGACGATAGAATCCTGTTCATCGGCGACAGCATCACCGACGCCGGCCGACGCGAAGTCGGCGCAGACAAGCTCGGCGCCGGCTACGTCTTCTTCGCCGCCAACCTCATCCTCGCCCGCAACCCCCACCTCGACCTCACAATCCTCAACAGGGGCGTCTCCGGCGACACCACACGCTCCCTCAAGTGGCGATGGGAACGAGACTGCATAGCCCACAACCCCGACGTGCTCAGCCTCATGATCGGCGTCAACGACGTCTGGTATCGCCACGACGACCCGGCACTGGCCATAAAAGGTGTCGACCTCGACGAATACTGGGACAACTGCCGGTACATGCTCGAAAAGGCCCGCACCCAGTGCGACAGCCGAATCATACTCATGGAGCCCTTCATGTTCTGCCGCGACCCCGAAAACCCCATGCTCGCCGACCTCCGCGGCTACATCCGGACAACCAGCCTCCTCGCCGCCGAATTCGACGCAGTCCTCGTCCCCCTCCAGAAGCATATCGACCGGCGGATCCTGACTATCCCTCCCGCCAAATGGTCCGACGATATGATCCACCCCCACACCTGGGCCCACGCATGGATCGCCGAACAATGGCTCGCCGCCGCCGGCCTGTGAGTTCGCCCGATGCTCATCTCTTGGCGGCGGCCCTCTGCCTGACTGCTCTGCGACCCGGACGATCCGCCTGCCGCAGCTCCCTCCTCAGCCGCCGTATCTCCGCCTTCTGAAGTTCCTCAATAGTCTGCCCCTGCTCGCGAATCAGCTCCATCGCCGCCTTGTACCCCAGCGGATCGAACCCCGCGCTCGCCTCCGCATGGTTGCGGCTAACCTCCGCCGCCCCATCCATGATCTTCGCCACGATCCGCTCCAGCACGCCCCCCGCTCGCTCAACCGCCTCCGCCGCCTGCCGAACCTCCCCGGCAACCCGCGCAGCGTCGCCAAGGCTCGACCAGTCAAAACCCTTGCCGCCCGATCCGCCCGTCGAAGCCGACTGCCCCCACGCCATACCTCCGCACATAACCACCGCCGCCGCAAACACAACCCGCCGCATAACCGAACCTCCAAAAAAATCACCGCACGCCATGCGCGTGCATTCCGCTAAAGTCCATACTTCCTCTTCGCCGCCTCAACCTCCAACACCATCTCCTCACGAAAAAACTTGTCCCGTCCGAACCGCATCCCGTTTATGCGATACATCCCGCAAGCCATCGGATGCACCTCACCACGCATGCATTCCCGATATGCCTTCCACGCCGCGCTCTGATACCTGTCTGCGTAGTACCGGGGCATGCGCCGCTCATCCGTAAAGTCTATCAAAAACCGAACGCCGTTGCTATCCTTATGCTGTTCCAGCACGGCAAGTATCCGCCGCCGGCCGCGCCTCGGAGAAAACAGCACCTCGCACTCGGCGTCCTCGAACCTCCGCGTATACACAAAGTTGCGGAACACCTCCGGGTCGATAAGCCAGAAAAGCTCAACTTGCGCCCTCCGGCAGACCTCTATCTTGTGCTCAATATACTCAGGCTCTATTATCCGCTGAAACTCAATCGCCTGCCGCGTCCTGGCGTTATATGCGTCGAACCGAAGCCCCGAATCGAAAAAGTGTTCGATTTGCCACCCGTCGCCTAACCCCTGGTACCGCATAAGCCAGTCATAATGCCACTGCGTCATTCCCCGCGAGTATTCACATTCGCTCCCCTCGCGATGCGCCCAGTGATGAACGACAAGCGACCCGCACTTGGCGATCAGTTCCCCCCGGCAATGAGGACAAACCGCCCCAATCCCCCGCGCCGCCCGAACGGACCGCCCGTCAATTGTCTGCCCGTATATCATCCTGCATCAATCCCGCACATGCCGTTCCAAAACCCCTCCGTCACTCATTCATCAATGCTTCTGATAACAGCCTTGATCGCCGCCTTGTTCGGCCACGCGTCGCTTCCCGGCGACCCGTCGATCAGTCTGCCGTATATCGCCGCAACGCCGCGACTCGCCCACCGGCCAATCTCCTTCACAATTTCATCGTCCGAGTGCATGTCTTTCTGCCGCCACGCGCCGTCGCGCCGCCGAAAGCGGTCCTCGCTCATCATAGGCCTGTCCGCCACCGCCGCAAGCCCCGCCTCAATCGCAGCGTCGCTGGTCATCGTCGACCAGTGCTCCCAGCCTGCATACTGCTCGCTGCCCCGCCGAAGTGTATTCCACCGAATGCCCCGCGCCAGGTACTCGCCTTTGTTCGCGGGCTCCGGGTCGTGACCCTGCCCGATATTGCTGTCCGAATAGCGGTGCCCGATCCAGTGATGCCAGCCGCCAAGCTGAGGCACAAGGTCATCCAGCCACCATTTGATCTTCGTCTCGTCGGCCCAGAACTCAACGTCCCAGCCGATCCCCATCGACCACCCCGGAACCGGCCCCAACCGCGCCGCGATGTAACGGTTGATCCGCCTGCTCTGCTCGCCGTCGTATCCGCCCGGAAGGCGCCCGAAGTCCCCGCCCGGGCCCTTGCCCCACATCCAGATATGAAGCCACCCCCCCCGATCCGACCACTCCGCCGCCGCCGCTTCAAGGGCCTCAAACGTCCGCACGTCCGGCGCAGCCGGCGCGTCGCTAAGACTGCCGCTGGATCCGCTCTCGAACCATCCCCGCCCGACCGTGCTGATATGACCGCCGTTGAACCCATGGT
>JAWLHD010000277.1:0-6021 GCA_041690555.1 Anaerohalosphaeraceae bacterium | reverse complement strand
ACTGCACCGACTTCATTGCACGAAGATGAGTATGCGCGTGGATCGTCTCGGCAGCCGCTGCCGCCCGGAAAAGCTTCGCAACCTGAACAAAACCTTCCTTCTCGGCACGGCTGGCAAACGCCAGATACTTGCGGCTCGCCTGACTCTCACCTGCAAACGCCTTCTGCAGATTTTCGCTCGTAGACATATACAAATCCTTTCTAAACACCGTCCGTTCGTCAAACCTTCACACGACGATAATTATACGGCCCTCGGCTGACTCAAAAACACAAATGATGGATTTTTTCCAAAAAAATGCCACGCCTTTATCCCGCAAAACCTCCCGCCCATGCGCAAACACAATCCCGCGACCCGAATCGAATCGCGGGATTGCAGCTTGATTCAATATCACCAGTTCTACAGAGACAGCAGGAACTCCGCCAGATCCGACAATTCCTTCTCCGAAAGCTTCGATGTGTGCCCGTGCTTGTCGCCCTCGTTGAACTTCGTCAAGACGTCCATGACCGTCGGCGCACGCCCGTCGTGAAGATACGGAGCCGTCCGCCACAACTCCACGAGAGTAGGCGTGTCATATTCCATGTCTTCCTCGCGCCACTTGCCCAAACCGACGTCGTACTTCTGCAGGTTCGTATAGAGCGGCGCCGGATGGCAGCTCGCACAACCCGCATCCTTAAACACCTTCTCCCCCCTCTTGGCCGATTCGCTCAGTCCGCCGTTCACCAGATAAGGACTCGGTACCGGCTCAAGCAATTTCAGGTACGCATCCATCGCCGCCGCCTCAGCCTCCGGCCGAACTGCAAACAGGATAAAACGTATGCCGCTGCGAACCGCCGCCTCAGCATTGCCGCGAACGCCGCTGACCATCGCCGGAGGAGTCTTGTGTGCAAGCAGCATGCTCTTGGTGTTCTTCGGATTGCCCAAACCGTCGTTCATCAGGTCCCAGTTCAGAGCGTCCGCCCGAGCATTGCCCGGATGGCAGCTCGCACAGCTCTGCCAGTGCTGAAAACATATCGTCGCGTCGTGGAAAATCATCTCACCCTTGCGCACCTCCGTCAGTGCCGCCTTGTCGCCCAAGGCTATCGACGCCGCACGGGGCCGCACCGAAGAATCGATATCGATCACCCCAAGGCTGTCCGAAAAGTATTCCGCCGCGTAAACCTTCGTACCGACCACCGCCAGGCCGCGAGGACCGTTGCCGGCCAGCTTCAGCCGACGCCGAAGCCCAACCAGAAAAGCAAGGTCGTTGGGAACGTCATCCGCCGAGCTCGACGCGTCGGAAACTCTCTGACCTGCCGCCGCCTTGCCGAGCTTGTCGTGCAGACCCGCACGATCGATAACGCTGATCTCGTGTGTGCCCGCGTGCCCCACAACGACATACTTGCCGTCCGCCGTGCACGCCACGCCGTAAGGATTGGCCGCCCCGAGGTCCACGTCGTCCACAAGCACCGTATTCACCACCTTCTGCTCGCCGACGTCAATTATCGTCAGCGCATTGGTATTCATCCAGCCGCGCTCCAACTGCGTAGTCGGAAGCTGATACCTCGCCAGAATATGCGTCACATACGCATGTTTGCCGTCCGGCGACATCGCTATCCCGCGCAGCCCAACGCTGCCGTTGGGAAGCTGAAGGTTCTTAATCGTCTTCTTCTGAGCCACGTCCACAACCGAAACAGTCGCAGCCGCGTAGTCCGCATCCGCCGCGCCCGCCGGAAGGTGATTGGCCACAAAAAGATACTTGCCGTCGCTCGAAAGCGCCGCCGCAACCGGCTCGCGCACAACCGCGATGGCAGCCATCTGCTTCTTCGAAGCCACGTCCACCACCCCAACGCTGTTGTTAAACTGGTTGCAGACATACAGAGTCGCGCCGTCAGTACTGATCGCAACGTCCACGGGAGTATGCCCCACCGCGATGCTGCCGACAACCTTGCCTTCGGCAATGTCAATGATGTCCACCTTGCCCGACGGCGCCGCCGACGTAACATAAAGTGTCTTGCCGTCCGCTGAAAGGGCAAGACCCGTGGGGCTCTTCGAAACTGCTATCGTCCGGAGGACTTTGCCCTCGCCAATGTCGAACACCGCCACCTGTCCCGCCGTCGCCTGCGCGACATACAGCACGTCGCCGCCCTTGCCCGCGACTACCGACACCGGCGACAAATAATCCGCCGCCTGCGCCGCCACGCACAATACCACCGATACCAGACTGCACAGCACCAAACTTCCAGTTGCTCGTCTCATCTTGACTCCTCACGAAACAGAACAAGATTCCATAAATATTGCCAATCCTGACAAGGCCGTCTTGGCCGTACCCACCGCATGGACAACCAGCCCATGCCCTGTTCGCCCAAGGCCTCGAACCGCAGTATATCACAGACCGTTAAGTATATCAATTCACACCCCCTCTTGCCAGAGCAATATTCCACCCGCCAGGGCCGGCGCATTCTCCGCCGGTTCAGCATCCCAAACCCGCCCCACAGCGACCTTGGAGAGCAAAACCGTTTGGGCAGAGGCCGAAATTTGGAGCATTTTTTCGCCGGGGGGGGAAATTTTGGCCTCTGGGGCCACGAACGGTTTTGCTCGGCCCTCCAATACCGCTCGCGCCCAAGCTGCCGCGAGAATGCGTTTGCCTTGTTCCACCCAACCTAATCATGACCTCAAAACTCGTATTAGCTCGACCGCCGACCTCCACATGCCGGAAAAACCCGTTGACAGCCGAATTAACGCGAGTATGCTGATGACCCGGACGCCAAAAAGTAGAGCCGACTTTCGTCGCAACGCCAGACGTCAGACGCGGATCAGGGCGAACCACGCTTGCCCTGCAACACATAAGTTCTTTACAAGGAGGCAGTTATGTCACAACAGCGGTTCTCAGTGGCGATTCTGACGGTGGCTTTGGCGGCTCTGGCCGCCGCGGGCGGGTGCCAACGCCAACGAAAATCCGCCGCCGACCAGCTCGCACAACAAGGCTTCGTACCCCTCTTCAACCGAAAAAACCTCGCCGGCTGGCAAGCCACGGGCAACGCCCGCTGGTTCGTCGAAGACGGACATCTCGTCGGCACACAGGGCGAGAACAACGCACCCGGCGACCTCTTCACTACCGAAAGCTTCAGCGATTTCGAGCTTATCACCGTCTACCGCGCAGAATGGCCCTGCAACAGCGGCGTCTGGTTCCGCTTCCAGAACGAAGGCAAGGCCTACCAGGCCGACATCCTCGAATACAAGAACCCCGAAGCATACTCCGGAACACTCTACTGCCCCGGAAAGCTCTTCCTCGCCCGGAATCTTGATAAGGAACTTGAAGACCGCGACGGATGGAACACAATACGAATCCTTACCCAGGGCACAAGAACCCAAATCTGGTTAAACGGCGTCCAGACCGCCGACGTCGATGACGACTCCACCGACTCCGGCAAAATCGGTTTCCAGGTCCACCCGGGCGCCGAGTTCGGACCAATGAAAATCGTCATTCGCGATATCATGATAAAGGAACTGTGAACGTACAGATTGTCATTCCCGCGAAAGCGGGAATCCACGCCCGGCGAATTCGGCAGGACAAGACGCAGGGCTTGTGAAAAACAGCAACATTTTCTGAAGGTGACTTATGGCAAAATCAAGTGCAAACCTCGCGCAGATGGCGCTGGAACAAGGTAAAGGCATCGTCCGGCTCGCCCCAAACTGGGTCCCCCGCTCGTTCTGTGTCCCCGGCCGGCGCATCAAGCTCCACCCCGACGACTACTACGCAATGGGCGGCCAGCGCGGCGGCATCGACGAACGCTGGTTCTCATCGACAACGCCCGCCGACAACGGCCCCCTTACCTCCGAGAACGAAGGCCTCAGCTTCATCGTCTTCGAAGACGGCGGCCAGACGAAAAAGGTCCTCCTCGCCGAGGCGGTCCAGGAGCTTAAAGGCGCCCTCGTCGGCGAACGCATCTGGACTCAGTACAAATGCTGGCCGATGTACTCCAAATTCTTCGACAACAAATGGGCGCTCCCCCACCACATCCACCACGACGACACCTTCGCCGGCCTCACAGGACAGATGGGCAAGCCCGAAGCATACTACTTCCCGCCACAGGCCAACAACTACGGCGGCGAGTTCCCCTACACATTCTTCGGCCTCGAACCCGGCACCACCCGCGAACAGGTCCGCAAGTGCCTCGAAGACTTCGAAAAAGGCGACAACAAGCTCACCAGCCTCTCCAAAGCCTACCGACTCGACGTCGGCACCGGATGGGACGTGCCCCCGGGCGTACTCCACGCCCCTGGCTCCATGTGCACCTACGAGCCCCAAAAGGCCTCCGACGTATTCGCAATGTACGAATCCCTCTCTTCCGGCGACACCGTCGTCCCAAAGGAACTCCTCTGGAAAGACACCCCTAAGGACAAGGTCGGCCGCGTCGAACACCTCCTTGATGTCATCGACTGGGACCTGAACCTCGACCCCAACTTCCGCGACAACCGCTTCATGGCCCCCGTCCCCGCCGAGCCGGTCGAACAGATGAAAAAGAAAGGCTGCATCGACCAGTGGATATGCTACAGGTCCGAAGCCTTCAGCGCAAAGGAGCTAACCGTCCTGCCCGGCGCAACGGTAACCATCACCGACAGCGCCGCATACGGCCTCATCATGATGCAGGGCCACGGCAAGATGGGCGACTGGAACATCGAAACACCCACCATGATCCGCTACGGACAACTCACCCACGACGAGTTCTTCGTCAGCGAAGAAGCCGCCAAAGCCGGCGTCAAAATAACCAACCCCTCCCAAAGCGACCCCATAGTAATGCTCAAGCACTTCGGCCCCGGCAATCCGGACCTGAAACTCTAACCGCGACTGTTCTTTGAAAGGCATAACAATGAGAAGAATATCGATTGGCAGTTGGGCGTACTCGATCGGCCCTTACGAAAAAAATCCCATCCCCTGGAATGACGTCATCAAAAAGCTCAAGGAGCTCAACTTCGACGGCGTCGAACTCGGCGGATTCGGAATCCACCCCAACCCCGACATCATGCCCGAAAAGGCACAGCGAGATGCAGTCAAACACCAGATGGCCGACCTCGGACTCGAATTCTCAGGTCTCGCCGCCAATCTCTGGGGCGAGCACCTCATCGACGCCGAAGACAACACACCCTATATCGAGTGCTTCCGCAAAAACCTCCAGTTCTGCCTCGACCTCGACATCCCCGCAATCCGCGTCGATGCCGTCCAGCCCCCCACCATCTTCGATACCGTCGACTACGACACCGCACTCGACCGCGTCGTAAAAACATGGAAAATCTGCGCCGCCGCCGCCGCCGATGAAGGCATCCGGGTCGCATGGGAGTTCGAACCCGGCTTCGCTTTCAACAAGCCCTCCGACATCATCCGAATCGCCGAAGAAGTCGACTATGACAACTTCGGCGTCATGTTCGACTCGTCCCACGGCTACATGGTCGCCGTCGTAGGCGCCAGACAGCCCGGCGAAAAAGAAACCCTCCCCGGCGGCGTCGTCGAACTCGCCCAAAAGCTCCGAGGCAAAATCAACCACATCCACCTCATAGATTCCGACGGAACCCTCCACCACGACGAAACCTCCACACACGCCCCATTCGGCGAAGGAAAGGTCGACTTCGACAAACTCCTCCCCGAACTCAACAAAAACGACATGGGACACGACTGGTGGACCATCGACCTCTGCTTCTGGGAAAACGCCTGGGACGTAACCGCAAAATGCAAAACCGCCGTCGACAAACTAAACGAAAAACACGGTTAAAATTAAAGGTGTCAGACACCTTTTCTCAGCGGAAAGGATATCGATATGGCTAAAAAACTCAACGTAGGCCTCATCGGCTGCGGCTTCATGGGCAAGGCCCACTCCAACGCATACCTCAAGCTCAACAAGTTCTTCGACGTCGGGCACGAAATCGTCATGAAGTGCGTCTGCGACAGCAACGCCGACCGCGTAAAGGCCTTCGGAGCAAACTGGGGCTGGCAAACCACCGAAACCGACTGGCGCAAAATGATCGCACGCGACGACATCGACCTCG
>JAWLHD010000276.1:0-6024 GCA_041690555.1 Anaerohalosphaeraceae bacterium | reverse complement strand
ATACGGCATCGAAGAATTCACGGCCATTATCACTCCTCCGGGCTCGGCGATTCTGGCGGTCGGAGAGTTCATGAAGATGTGCGTCGCCGACGATAACGAGCAGATCTGTGCAAAGCTGTGCGCCAAATTGACGCTCTCATGTGATCATCGCCTGATCGACGGAACCATCGGAGCAAATTTTCTGCGGGATTTGAAGCACATGATGGAGTATCCCATCGAACCGATGTACTGAAATCGCCGGCGGGGGGAGTAATTGCCAAAGAAGCGTTGTCACATCCGGGTCGGTACTTCAGGGTGGCATTACGGGCACTGGCAAGGCGTGCTGTACCCCGAGAATCTCGCCAAATCGCGGTGGCTGAACTTCTACGCGGAGCACTTTGATACCGTCGAAATCAACAATACGTTTTATCATCTTCCGCGCGCCGGCACATTCGAGAAATGGCAGGATCAGACGCCGGCGGGCTTTCTGTTCACCTTAAAGGCCAGCCGCTACATCACGCACATCAAACGCCTTGTAGGTGCAGAGGAATCGGTAGATCTGTTTCTGGAGCGGGCCGAACCCCTGCAAGACAAGCTCGGGCCTATACTCTTCCAGTTGCCGCCAAGCTATCGCAAAAACGTCGACAGCCTGGAGACGTTTCTGCAAATTGTCGCAGGCCGAGTGCAGGCGTTCTTCGAGTTTCGCCACAAGAGCTGGTACGATGAGCAGACATGGCAGATGCTCGACAAGTTCGGCGCCGGCTTTTGCGTGCACGACTGGCAGGAGGCCGCCACGCCTCGGGTAGTGACGGGCAAACTGATCTACGTACGTTTTCACGGCTCCGGCGGCGGACGGTATGAAGGCAGGTATACCCCATCAGAAATGAAGGACTGGGCCGGCTGGATCGACGCCAATCGCAACAAAGCCACTCACATATACGCCTACTTCAACAACGACATCCACGGCTATGCGGTTGAAAACGCACGAATGCTGCGAGAACTGCTCGTTGGCAAATGACAGACCGTGATTCATGTCGCCTTTGCGGTTTCGAGTCGCCATTGGTTCATCATGTCGACAACTTCGTGGTCACCGACGTCGTACCAGTCTTCATAGGCCTGGGCGACTGCGTAGAAATTTCGAGGACAGGACAGAATCACAATTTCGTCGGCGAATCGCGCGATCTGTTTGGCGGTCTCCAGACCCGCCACCGGCGCCGCGACAATCACCCGCTGAGCCTTCTGGTTCTTGCACAGCGCAATTGAAGCGCGCATGGTCGAGCCCATCGCGATTCCGTCGTCGACGAGAATGACTATCCGCCCTTCGATGACCGGAAGTGGCTCGCCGCCCCTTAACACGTCAATGCGGCGCTGCAGTTCGACTTTCTGCTGCTGCGTTATTTCGTTGATAACGGCGCCGGACAGCCATGCCGCCGCGTCCCTGTTGATGTATCGACTGCCGTCTTCGGTAATCGCGCCGAAGCCCGCTTCCGGATTGTCGGGAAAAGGCAGCTTGCGAGAGACGAGAATCGAGAAATCCGTCTGCAGGTGTTTTGCAACTTCATACCCGACCTGAACGCCGCCGCGGACGATCGCCAGGATGAGCGGATGCTGATCCTTGTATATCTCAAGCGCCTCAGCCAACCGGCGTCCCGCGTCGGTGCGATCTTTAAACATCGTCAACCCCCCTTACAAAAAAGCACATCCTGCACTATACTATTCGGCTGTTTCGGGCTGGGAGTTTGGCGCCTATTCCACAGTAGGTCAGGTGCAAGTCCGATACGCTTCAAGCAGGCAGGTGTTACTTGTCGCTGCAGGCGTCCTGGACTTCCTGGATCGTGCGGGGAATAGGCGTGCCGAGGATGCGACAACCGGACGCCGTGACGAGGACGTCGTCTTCGATTCTTATACCTCCGAAATCCAGGAACCGGTCAACCGCCTCGTAGTCGATGAAATCGGCATGCTGCTTCTGTGCCTTCCACTGATGAATGAGCTGAGGAATGAAGTACAGCCCCGGTTCGACAGTCAATACGAAACCGGGCTCCAACGCCCTGCCCAAGCGGAGCGAATGAAGGCCGAATTGATCGCTGCGCACAATGTCCTCGGTGTACCCGACGTAGTCTTCACCCAGGCTCTCCATGTCATGAACGTCCAGACCGAGCATGTGCCCCAGACCGCACTGGAAGAAGAGGGCATGGGCGCCGGCGGCGACCGCCTCCTTGATATCGCCTCGCATCAGCCCCATATCCTTCAAACCCGACACCAGTATCTCGCAGGCCAACAGATGCACGTCGCGGAACAAGACGCCCGGGCGAATCGCGGCAATGGCGGCGGCCTGTGCGTTCAGCACGATAGCATAGATATCCTTCTGCCGCTCGCTGAATCTGCCCGCCACGGGGATTGTCCTTGTTATATCACCGGCGTAGTGCAGCGGAGACTCGGCTCCGGAGTCATTGATCACAATGTCGCCTGACCGCATCACGTTGCTGTGGTCGTGGTTGTGAAGGGTTTCACCGTGCACGGTAAAAATGGTTGGAAAGGCCGGCATGGACCCGCGGGAAATCGCCAGGCCTTCCATCATCCCCACCACTTCTCTTTCATAGACGCCGGGTCGGACCGCCCTCATCGCCGCTGTCTGCATGACGCAGCAGACGTCAATCGCCCGCTCGATCTCCTCGACTTCGACAGTCGACTTGATCGAGCGCTGCGCCGCAACGGCGCGGATGAGCTCGGCTGACGCTGTTTTGCGCAATTCCGCTGGCGAAAGTGAAAGCCAATCCTGCAGCAAGAGTACGTTGGCGCCCCTGTACTGCGGCGGATAATGAATCCGCCGCCCCTGCCGCAGATATGTCTTGAGTATGTCGGGCAGCATTCTCAGCGAAATTGTCTCCGTTATGCCGGCATCCGCTGCGCGTTCGGCCAAGGCAGGCTGCGGTCCCATCCAGATGACGTCGTCCATCGTAACGTCATCTCCGAAGACAACCTCACGCCCGGTGTCAACGTCCATCAGGCCGACAAGTGCACATGCATCAAGACCAAAGTAATACAGAAATGTACTGTCCTGTCGAAACGCATAAGGATTGTCGGCGTAATTCATGGGGCTGTCACTGTTGCCCGGCAACAAAATGACGCCGTCGCCGACCTGCTCGCGCAGTCGCTTTCGCCGCTGGACATATGTTTGAGCTGCAAACATCCTTGTACCTTCTGCTAAGATCTGTCCGCCCTGTCGGCCCATTTTTTCCAGAGGTCGGCGTCCTTCAAAAACGGTATGAAAATTCCGCCGATGACCGGTCTTGCCCGGAATCCGCGGACCCTTGCCGTGCTTGTGAAGTACCAGTCGCTGAACGGCACGCGGTCGGGCGATTCGTTTGCGAAACGATACAGCGGATGAATGAGTTTCTCGAAATCCGCCTTTGAATCGGCAAGCGTTGCGCACCAGACCAGCCAGTCGGACTTTGTGAAATCGGCCCTGTTGTCCAGCGGCAGGCCATACGCGTTTTGTATCTTCAGGTAGTGGGCAACCTCCTTCTTCGCGACTTCCGGCCCGAAAAGCTTCAATCCCAGCAGGTCATCCCACACCAGATTGTATTTCATCGACCACGTCTGCCGCTTGTCGAACGTCAGCCGGTAGTGATCGCCGTCGTCGGCCATTTCCTGCCATTGTGCAGCCATCTGTCGCGCCGTCCGGCGATAGGCGGCCGCTTCGTTCAGGTCCCCCAACATTTCGCAGAGCATACCATAGGCGCCAAGGGCGTTGATCGCCTTGAGTGAAAGATTCGTGTTGTGCGCAAGGTGCCCGGTGAAATCGTCGGTGCACAACTGGTTCTCGGGATCGAGCCCCTTGTCTTTGAGATACTCAGCCCATTGCCGCAGCAGCGGCCGATAGGTCCTCGCAAGCGACGTATCGCCGCTCGCCCGCACCGCCGCCGCGGTCATCAGGATCATGTTGCCGCATTCCTCAACGGGCATCTGACCCTCCAGCCGAAGCGTATTGCTTGCACGATCGCGCCCATAGGCCTGTCCGTTGCCTTTGGGATAGGTCCCGATGTCGTGCGGTGCAAAGGGATACGGCCAGTCGTCGGTCATCGCGTACTCGAACACCGGCGCGGCCATGCCGTCCAGCAGCCGCGGCGCCAGCAGAGCGAAGAACGGGCACGCAGGATAAGACACATCCACCGTCGTCATGCACCCGTTGGAAAAGCACTCCTTGTGCATGAACCAGGGCGACGAACCATCCGGCGAGACCACGATCTTTCCACTTGCCAGCGTGTGCCGATAGCCAAGCGCGACCAACCGTGCATACGCCTCGCCGCCAATCGCGCGGGCATCAGCCATCAGCTCTTTATCGAAGGCATCACAGCGATTGAAGACAGAATTGCGTTGAGCTAAAGCATTCTCAAGCATCACGTGGAAACTGCCGTAAACCTTGTACCACCAGGGGCGCAGCTTCTGCCTCATGAATTCGACGGAGAATATATCGTCGTAAGCCAGCACAATAACGCGATCCACCGTCTTCTCGCCGACGGGCGGCAGTATCATCACGTTGGCAATCACCGGCCAGCGCCTGTTGGCGGGTCGTGGCATGTCCGTGTCGTCCGTCTCGGGAATTGTCCCCTTTTCCACAAACATCCGACGGCAGTCATCTGCAAAAGCCACCACTGATCGGTCCCCCGGCATCCGCTGGCGACCTATGTAAAAATGACCCCAGTCGATCCGCAGGTTATCGCCCGCCTTCTCAAGTACCGGCTGACGGGCAGAGCCCATTGCGGCAAACTCAAATCCCGTGATCTCGCCAGGCACGCGGTGCCAGGTGATGTCCTGCTCCGCCTTGTCGACCACCCACTCGCCGCTGGCGTCGAAGTAAAGTTCAACCTTGTGCGCTTTACCGTCAACGGAACGCACCGCAAGCCGCACGTATGTCACCGGTGACGCCATCAGACCAAGGCTGTCGGGCAGCATAGGCGTCGTGAAGTTCACCTTGAGTTCCACCGGTCCTGCTTCAAACGTGTAGATCGTCTGTGTCGGCTGCAGCAGCAGGTCGGTCTGCCGGACAGAATCCTCACAAACCGGAGAAGGACCCATGAAGCGGTACGCCCGTCCATCCACGCGAATCATGCCGGCCATTGCGTGCACCGAGCCTGTCCAGTGTACCGGCCAGCTATCGTAAAGTGCATCCGAAAACGACCACACGCTCATGTACGGGTCCACGGCAGTCAACGGAACCGCCGGCGGCCTGAACGCACCCAGCTCCTGGGCCGGCGACTGTGTCCCCAACACGCACAACAGTCCGATTACAAACACGCTGATAAAACCGTACTTCGTCATCGCACCATCCTTCGACAATAAATTATCCGGTTGTCCCGGCCTGTTGACGATTCTTCGTCAGCATACTCACAATAATCAGACAGATCACTGAAACGGTTATGGCAGGCAGAACGGCGTCGAGCCCGGAAACAGCCTCCGGCAGCCGCTCATGTATGAAGTCCGCCTCCGACCAGAGCAGCGCAATTACGGTACCTGAAAGAATCGAGCTGATTGCTCCGGCCTTTGTCGCACGCGGCCATACGATTGCCGCCACAAGGGACGGCGTTATCGAAGCCCCGTAAATCGTAAACGCATACAACGCCTTCTCGAAAAAGCCGGTGGATTCGGCGAACGCCCTCGAAACCATGTAAGCTATGACCCCGAATACAACCACCATGATCCGGCTCAGCAGTATGGTTTTCTTCTCGCCCGCCTTCGGGTTAATGTAGTTCAGATACACGTCCTTGATAAAAGTCGTCGAGGGCACCAACAGAAAAGAATCCGCCGTCGATATAATAATGCCCACGACAGTTACCATGAACAGGCAACCCAGCGGCAGCGGCAGATAATGCCGAGCCGCATAGATCAGGATGTATTTGCCGTTCTCCGGATCGGGCGTCATGCTGCCGGCCACCCAGGCGGATGCGATAATCAGAAGCTCGATGGCCAGCGCCACGAAGATCATCGTCGTCACCGCCGACTTGGCGCCCTTGGCGCTGCGGCTGGCGAAGATGCGCTGATACT
>JAWLHD010000275.1:0-6030 GCA_041690555.1 Anaerohalosphaeraceae bacterium | reverse complement strand
CTCCCTCATGAATATCTTCGGCCTCCAGGGAATCGCCGAAACCATAAACGCCTTCGCTTCCGAAGAAATCAAACAGAAATACCTCCACGACTTCGCCGCCGGCAAGGTCACCGGCGCTATGGTCCTGACCGAACCGGATGCCGGAAGCGACCTGCAGGCCTGCAAATTACGTGCTTTTCAGGATGAAAACGGCGATTGGCGGCTTCACGGCGTCAAACGCTTCATCACCAACGGCTGCGGCGAAGTGCTTCTGGTGCTGGCTCGCAGCGAGCCTGACCGCAGCGGCGGCCTCGGCCTGAGCCTCTTTGTGTGCGACAGGGGTTCCACCGTCCACGTGCGGCGTCTGGAGGACAAACTGGGCATTCACGGGTCGCCGACATGTGAGCTTTTCTTCGATAACACGCCCTGCGAACTCATCGGCGAACGGCAGCGTGGGCTTGTCACATATGTGATGAGCCTCATGAATGGTGCAAGAATCGGGATTGCCGGCCAGTCAATGGGTATCGCCGAGGCGGCATACCGCATCGCGCGGGACTATGCCGCCAGCAGAGAGCAGTTTGGCGGACCGATTGAGAAGTTGCCTGCGGTTCGGGACCTGCTTATTGACATGAAAATCGCCATCGAAGCCGGACGGGCATTGCTCTACGAGACAAGCCGGGTGGTGGATCTGGAGATCGGTCTGATGAAGATCGCTGAGAATCCGGATTCCGACAAAGAAAAGGCCAAAGAGGCAAAGAACCTGCTGCGGAAGATCAAGCGGCAGGCCGCCATGCTGACGCCCATGAGCAAGTATTTGTGTTCGGAAATGTGCAATAGCGTAACATACGATGCGATCCAGGTCTTGGGCGGAAGCGGCTACATGCGGGATTACGCGTGTGAGCGGCTGGCACGGGATGCGCGGATTACCACGATATACGAGGGAACCAGCCAGTTGCAGGTCGTTGCCGCAGTCCGCGGCGTCTGCGGAGGGGCGTTCGAAAAGTATGTGGCCGAACTTGCCGAGATGGAGTACGCCGCCGAACTCAAAGACCTCGTGAATACCCTAACGGCGGGGACGGAACAGTTGATGAAGGCTGCTGCTTTCGTCAAGGAGCAGGGGATCGATTACATGGATCTGTACGGGCGCCCGCTGGTGGATATTGCGATGGATATCATCATCGGGTACCTGTTCTGCGGACAGGCGTCAAGCCAAGTGCAGATGGACGTGGCGGTCGCTCGTGCGAAGAACAACGGCGAGTTGCAAACGGTGCCCATGGTGCAGCGAAAAGCGGTGGTTGCAAGGCGCTTCATCACCGGCAACGCGCCGAAGATAGCCTCGCTGGCGGAGCGTATATGCAGCGGCGACAAGACATCCTTCAGTCAGTATGACGCCCTTGTGGGACCGGTTCCGGAGCAGGCATAAGACAATGCTCAAGGCAGTTATATTCGATTTTGACGGAGTGGTGGCCGACAGCGAACTGCTCCATTACAAGGCCATGAACCGTGTCATGGCGCGTCGTGGAGTGGACATTTCCAAGGAGCTCCACTGGGAGAAATACCTCGGTTATACTGACTATGAGAATGTCAGGATTGTAAACGCCGACTATCGAATGGGCTGGGATGAAACCGAATTGGCGCGGATTGTCGCCGAAAAGACGGAGATCTTCGACCAGCTTGTAAAGGAGGAGACGGCTGTAATTGAGGGGGTAATTCCGTTTGTGTTGCGGCTTGTCGGCGCGGATATTCCAATAGCGGTCTGCTCCGGGGCGACGCGCAAGGATATAACCCTTATGCTGGCTGGCACGGAACTGGAGGGTGCTTTTGGCCTGATGATTACCGCAGATGACGTCAGCCGAGGCAAGCCGGACCCTGAAGGGTATCTCCTGGCACTGGCGCGGCTCAACGATGGGCAGGCCGAATCGATAGAGGCTGGCCAGTGCGTGGTTGTGGAGGACTCGCACTGGGGCCTTGAGGCGGCCGCCGCGGCGGGCATGCACCGGGTGGCGGTGACCAACACGTACTCCGCCGACCATCTGCGGCAGTATGCCGACATGGTGGTCGCTAGCCTGGACTCTATCCAAATCACGGACCTGCAAGCCTTGTGCAAATGACCGTTTGTCCTAATTGGCTAAGTGTCCAGTAGGCCTGAAAGGACGTTTTTCAACAGTGAAAGGGCTTTTTTGGCCTTCGCTTGACTTATTGCCGCTTTGTCCTATACTTTAATATCCACCAGTTTTCCTTCCATCGGCGGATGTTTGCTTAAAACGGATCTAAGAGAGTTGTATGTTGACGTTAGTTGTGCCATGCGGTCAGAGATGGCGGCAAGTGAGTGGTATTATTATAGAACCAGGATGGAGTGGGAGTGTCGGTTAGTTTCGATCAAAGCACCATAAATCGCATTCAGCAAGCGAGTGATATCGTAGAGATAATTTCTGAGCACCTGAGCCTTCAGCGCAGGGGCAAGGAATTTGTGGGTCTTTGCCCCTTCCATTCCGATCATCGCCCGAGCATGTACGTAAACCCGGCAAAGCAGATATTCAAATGTTTTGCTTGCGGAGCGGGGGGTGACGTTATCAAGTTCGTTCAGATGCGCGAGCAACTGACGTTTGTGCAGGCTGTCACACGTCTGGCGGACCGTGCTGGCGTCCGCCTGCCGACAGCACGGCCGAACGCCAGAGGCAACTCTGAAGAAGGGCCCCAGGGCGATCCGGCTGTTATTGCGCGCGTCAATGCCTGGGCGCAGAAGTTTTTCGCCAAATGCCTTTTCGATGAACAGTCTGGCGCCGCGGCGCGTAATTATGTTGCCTCGCGGGGGATAAACACCGAGTCGGCACAGGCGTGGGGATTAGGGCTGGCCCCGGATGGCTGGGACAACCTGCTCAAGGCTGCGCGAGCCAAAAGAATCGCCGAGCCGCTGTTGATCCAGTCTGGTCTGGCCGTTTCGAGGGACGACGGCAGCCTGTATGACAAGTTCCGCAATCGGTTGATGTTTCCAATATTGGACGTGACCGGACGCGCGATTGGTTTCGGCGGACGAACATTGGGTGCTGATCCGGCGAAGTACATGAATTCACCGGCGACGGTACTGTTCGACAAGAGCAGTTCACTTTACGGATTGGACAAGGCGCGACAGGCGATTGCCGCCGACGGTACGGCGGTGATAGTGGAAGGCTATACGGACGTTATCATGGCGCACCAGGCCGGCTGCACGAACGTGGTGGCCGCCCTGGGTACGAGCTTTACTGAAGGACACGCCCGGGTTTTGAGGCGATACGCCAGGAGGATCGTCCTGGTTTTCGACAGTGATGTCGCAGGCATGGAAGCGGCCAATCGGGCGCTGGAAGTGTGTCTGTCGCAGAGGATAGATATCAAACTGGCGTTTGTAACAGAGGGCAAGGACCCGTGCGATTATATATTGAGTGAAGGCGGCCAGGCATTCGTGCAGCTTGTGGAAAACGGCACGGATGTCATGGATTACAAATGGCGGCGGCTTGAAGCAGGTCTTGCCGGCAGCGACACAATCGCCGACCGCAAGCGAATAGTTGAAGAATATCTGCGGTCCGTGGCGACCGCGATGGCCGCCGGCGGCAGCGATCCGATTTCCGAAGGCCTGATTGGCGCCAAATTGTCGCGCATCATCGGGATGGGTGAGACTGAAACGATGCGAGTGCTTACGCGTCTGCGAACCGGCGGCGCAAGCGGCGGTGTGCGGACGACTAATCGAAGAGTGGCGGTGCTCAGCACCGATTCGGCGAAGCAGGCGGTTCAGCGAGAGGTGCTGGAAGTGCTGCTTTGCGATGCAAAGCTGTTGGAGGGTGTACGGGATCGCGTCCGCGTCGAAGATTTCGATGAAGGACCGCTGCGGGAGATTGGACGGGCGGTATTCGACGCCGTTGAAGATGGAGTGGAAGGCATAGCCCAGATGCTTTCGCGTATAGAATCACAGGAGGCGGCCGGGCTGGCGGTTGAACTGGAGCAGGCCGGCGCGGCTAAGGGCAATCTTGCCCAGAGGCTTCAGGGCGCCGTTGCCATGCTGGACAGCCGGCGGCTCGAGATGAAGAAGAACGAACTTAAGCGGCAACTGAGCGAAGACGATACTGCAAAGCTGCACCAGGTAGCCGAATTGATTGCGCGAGGGAACAGGGGGCAGCGCAGTCCAGGGCTGGTGCGGCGATGACGTCGAGTGGTGCAGTTGCCGGCGAGAATTGAGAACGGCCCACAGGGGACGCGTTTTGGTCGCGTCGAGATATCAGTTAGTTGAGATCTGTTTATGGCAGCCAGGAAGAAACAGAAGAGCACTGTGAAGAAGTCCCAGCGAAAAACGATTACAGTAGACGTCGACGATCCGACGGAAGTGATTGAAGATATGGATACGGTTGTCGACGACGACGACGCGGTGAAGTCGGACGAGACACCTGATATTGACGGCGACGGCGAACAGACCAAGGTGATCAACCCGGCGGATCCAGCCGTGCGTGCGCGCCTGGCTGAGGGCATGATCAAGGCCCTCATCGACAAAGGCAAGAAAAAGGGATATCTCACTTATGAGGAGATGAACGACGAACTCCCCGACGAGGCGATCACCCCCAATCGCCTCGACAGCCTTTTGATGACGCTGGACGAGATGGGCATTCAACTCGTGGACGAGGCGGAGGCCGAGAAAAAGGAAGAACAGGACTTCGACGAGGTGGAGGAGGCCAAAGAGGCCGACGAGGAGGAAGAAGGCCTTGAGGAAGATGTTTTCCTTGAGCAGCAACTGACGGAAAGCGAAGGTCGGCGGATCGACGATCCGGTTCGCATGTATCTGACGCAGATGGGGGAGATTCCTCTACTGTCCCGAGACGAGGAAATCAGCCTTGCCAAGAAAATTGAATTGACGCGGCTGGCGTTCAGGCGAAGAGTGCTCGAAAACGACTACTGTGCCCGCAACGCGGTGGAGATACTGCAGCAGGTCAGCGATGGCATCCTCCCGTTTGACCGGACGATGAAGATGAGCACTACGGAGAACCTCGTTCGGACGGTCGTCAAGAACCGTATGCCGCAAAATCTGGAAACTGCCGTCAAGCTGCTGGACCATAACAACGTGCTGTTTCGCAGGGCGATGGCGGCCCAGCGCGTCAGTGAAGCAAAAAAAGAGATCAAGCAGATTCACCGCAACCGGCGTAAGTCGGCCACGCTTCTGGAGGAGCTGAGCCTGAGGACCAGCCGCATACAGCCGATGATGAAGAAGCTGCAGGGCATTCGACAGAAGATGCACCAGCTCGAAGCTATCATTGCATCGGGTCCTTCGCGTGAATACAGCGAAGAGGATATTGCTGCGATGAAGATGGAGATCAACGGGCTCCAGGAGCTCGTGCTTGAGACGCCCCGGCAGCTTGACAAGCGGCTGCGGGCCATCGAGGCGGTTTATTCGGAGTACGAGCAGGCCAAGCGGGATCTGTCCGGCGGCAACCTGCGGCTGGTGGTGTCGATCGCAAAGAAGTATCGCAACCGCGGCCTGAGCTTCCTGGATATTATCCAGGAGGGCAACACCGGCCTGATGCGGGCGGTGGACAAATATGAATACCGGCGCGGCTACAAGTTCAGCACGTATGCAACGTGGTGGATCAGGCAGGCGATCACGCGGGCGATTGCCGACCACGCGCGAACGATCCGCATTCCAGTGCACATGATCGAGACGATGAGCCGGCTGAGAACTGTCAGCAAGAATCTCTTGCAGCAGTTGGGGCGGGAGCCGACCATCGAGGAGATTGCCGCCGAAGCTGATATGAGCGTGGCCGAAGCGCGACGGGTGCTGCGGATAAGCAAGCATCCGTTCAGTCTCGACCGTCCCATCGGCGAGAGCGAAGACAGTTACTTCGGCGACTTCATCGAGGACGAGAGCGTTGATTCGCCGGTGCAATCGGCCACGCAGGAGATGCTGAAGGACCGGATAGATCACGTGCTCAAGACTCTGACGTACCGGGAGCGGGAGATCATAAAGCTGCGCTACGGCATCGGCGACGGATACACGTACACGCTGGAAGAAGTAGGGCGTATCTTCAAGGTTAC
>JAWLHD010000274.1:0-6031 GCA_041690555.1 Anaerohalosphaeraceae bacterium | reverse complement strand
CACCGAGGAAGGTCTTGACGAGCTTCGGTCGCGCATAGGTGTGAAAATCACTGAAGTGCCTGAGCCATGGTGCTATGAGGCCTCCCGCGATTGTATTCGGCATTATGCTCATGGCCTGGGCGACGATAATCCGCTCTGGTGTGATCCGGACTACGCGGCAAAAACCAGGTACCGGGGCATGATTGCGCCGCCGTCGTTTCTGTTCGCCTGCAGTCGCATTGTATCCGGCTACGTGGGGGATTGTCAGGTGTGCATGCGATGTGGTCCGGGTCCGACTGGACCTGGCACCTCCCGGTTTACCGGAACGATGAGATTTTTACGGAATCCTGGCTAAAGGATTTGGTCGAGCACGAGACACGTTTCGCGGGCCGTGCAATTCAGCAGATCTATCACGTCAATTTCTATAACCAGCGCGGTGAACATGTGGCGGAGGCCGACAGTTGGTGTTTCCGTACGGATCGCAACCACGCGCGGTCCGAGGGCACGAAATACAAAGATGTGAAGGAGCGCGAGGGAAAACGCTACACTGAGGAAGAACTGGCCGAAATTTATCGGCTTTACGCTGAAGAAGAAATTCGCGGCGCTGTCCCCCGATATTGGGAAGATGTTCGGGTAGGCGACGAAATTCAACCGATCGTGAAAGGCCCGATGACAATCTCCGGGTTTATTGCCTATGCTCAAGGGTGGGGCGGATTATATGTCCGCGCCAACAAGATGAACTGGAAGCAGATCCAGCGGCATCCCGGGCTTGGGATTGCAAACCGGTTCGGGGTACTCGATTCTCCCGAAAGGGTTCACTGGGAACATGATTTCGCGCGCGAGGTTGGCGCGCCGGGTGCCTATGACTATGGCCCTGAACGGTGTTCATGGTTAACCCATCAGTTGACGAACTGGATGGGTGACGACGGCTTCCTTCGCCGCGCGGAGTGCAAGATCAGGCGGCACAACCCCGAGGGTGATACCGTTTTCATCAGCGGATCCGTCAAGAAAAAATATGTGGACGGCGACCGGTATGTGGTCGGAATCGAGCAGAAAGCCGTAAATCAGGATGATGAACTGTCCGCGCTCGGCACCGCTGTTGTTGAGTTGCCGAGCCGGGAAAAAGCAGAACTGAAGAATAGGGGCTTCGTGTAACAAATTGAACCTGAGCAAGGTTCTCCAGATAAAGGAGTGAGCGATGAAAGTAGGTATTTTATTTACCTCCCACCCGGATCCGGGTTCAGAGCCTTATCCGCACCAGGCTGTCCATGAGCGGGTCACGCGAGAGGTGATGGAGGCCGAGGAGGATGGGTTTGACGCGGTTTGGATCGCAGAGCACCATTTCTCCAATACCTATGGCGTGTTGCCTGATCCGTTCAGTTACCTTTCCTATCTTGCCGCAAAGACCGAACGAATTCGGCTGGGTTCAGCCGTAATGGTGGTGCCGCTTCACCATCCGCTGCGGATCGTTGAGAACGCCGCGTTTGTGGACATTCTAAGTAACGGACGCTTTCAGCTCGGGCTAGGATCCGGCTATCGCCCCTATGAGTTCGAAGGGTTGGGGGTCGACTACGAGGAGCGCCGCGAAATCCAGAAAGAGGCGATCGAAATTATTATGGACGGCTTCCACAAGAAGCGGGTCGTCCATAAAGGAAAGTATTTCGACATCGTTGTCTCCGGTGAGCAGGAAATCTTTCCCCAGCCCCTACAGACGCCGCACCCGCCTTTCTTCCTTGCCGCGGGCTCTGAAGGCTCGATCCTTCAGGCTGCACGCGGGGGATTTGGACTTATGCAATCGTCGCTGCCATCGGCCGAAGTTCTTTCTAAAAATATCAAGCTTTACAAAAGCCATATGAAAGAGGCGCCGAATCCATACAACAAGAACCCTGCCTTTGGCCAGGTCGATGTTGTGCGCATGGTCTATGTCGCGCCGACCGATGAACAGGCCAGAGAAGAGAGTGAAGCCGGCATCGTGCGCCACATGATGAGCTTTCTCGGCGGTGGAACCGGGCGCTATCTGGGTGACGTGACCGAGAAATCGGACAAGGATCAGTTTACCTACGAAAATCTCTGTGATCAGACGATCATCCACGGTTCGCCCGACACGGTTATTAAAAAGATCAAGGAGCTGGAGGCGGTCGGTTGCACCTCGATTATGGTTCACTACCCGCCCTACTATGGTCAGGAAAAGATCATGAAAATGCTTCGTCTCTTCGGCAAGGAGGTGCTTCCTCACATTCGAGATGAGGATTCGGATCAAGTGGTTCCTTTGGCTGCTAAAGCCAAATAACTTGACGGGGCCAGGCCATGCGTGAAGTCGTCCAAGGACTATCGTTTCCCGAAGGCCCGGTCGTGCTTGAAAATGGCGATCTTCTCTGTGTCGAGATGGCCGCCGGCACACTGACCGCTATCCGCGACGGTCGACGTGAAGTCGTTGCGGACGTTGGCGGTGGGCCGAACGGTGCCGCCATTGGACCCGACGGCAACGCGTACCTATGCAATAACGGCGGTCTTACTTTTCAGAGGTTCGAGGATGGCGCGCAAAGGCCGGTCGGCGGGGCTCCGGGTCATCCAAACGGGTGGATCGATCGGGTCGATATGGCGACCGGCGCCGTTGAGCGCCTTTACACCGAATGCGATGGACACCCGCTTGAAGGTCCGAACGATATTGTCTTCGATCGTAGTGGCGGCTTTTGGTTTACCGATCTTGGATCAGTGCACGAGCGAACCATAAAACGCGGATCAGTGTACTATGCTCGCATCGACGGATCTTTCATCCGCGAAGCGATTTTTCCAATCTTCATGCCAAACGGTGTCGGCCTTTCGCCGGATGAGAAGACATTATACGTGTCCGAAACGGACACCAGCCGGCTCTGGGCCTTCCCGATCGTTGGAGAAGGTGAAGTCGCGAAGGAACCCTATCCATCGCCCAATGGCGGTCGGATCGTATATGGCGGCGGCGGATATCAGCGCTTCGACTCACTCGCTGTTGAGGAATGCGGGAATATCTGTGTCGGAACCCTCGTGAACGGTGGAATTTCTGTAATTTCCCCCTCGGGAGAACTGGTTGATTTCTGGGAAGCGCCTGAACGCTATTGTACCAACATCTGCTTTGGCGGGCATGACCGCCAAACCGCTTACATCACGCTTTCCGCGACAGGGCGCCTGGTCGCCGTGGATTGGCCACGCCCCGGTCTCAAACTGAATTTCTGATCTCTGACGGCGCTTTCCGGCCAGGAAACAATTTATTATCAGCGGATTAGTGTCTGTGCTCGATTCTCCAGCCCTTTCATGGCTGTGTCTATAAAGATTGCGCATACACAATTTTAATTGAATATTGACAATGACTGGAATGCACCATATTGTCGAACAGGCTATGTGCAGATCACTTTCAATCGGTTCTGACGCTGCTCAGGCCGGAAACGATCCAAAATTTAGGGAGGGAATAATGGACCGTTTAGCAAAAATCACATTGATGACTGCGGTATCGGGAATTGCTCTGACGAATGCAATATCAACCGGGGCCGTAGCGCAGGACGCCACAGCGGGTCGGGTTATCGAAGTCATCGAGGTGACCGCTCAGCGCCGCTCAGAAAATTTGCAGGATGTTCCCATTTCCGTTTCCGTTCTGACGAACCAACGGATGGAAGATCTGGCTATCCAGGACACCACCGATATCTTCAAGGTCACACCCAGTGTGACGCTGCAGAATTCCAACGGCTTTCTTAACCCGCGTATACGCGGGGTCGGCAGCACATCTGCCGGTCCCGGTGTTGAAAATTCAGTGGCTGTGTATATCGATGGCGTCTATATCGCGTCCTCCCCTGCCACTTTCCTTTCTTTGAGCAGCGTGGAGCGCGTGGAAGTTCTGAAGGGGCCCCAGGGCACCCTGTTTGGCCGAAACGCAACCGGTGGTTTGATACAGGTCGTCACGAAGGACAGGCTAGGATTGGGTATGGCGACCATAGCACTATTCAGGGCGAGTTGTATGCCTCCGGCCCGCTGACGGACAATGTATCGGCCGATATTACTGTCAGCGCAAGGCATCAAGGCGACGGTTACGGTACAAACCTCGCGACAGGCAAGGATGCTTACAAGACGGACCATGATATTGCAGTCCGTTCCAAATGGCTGTTCCAGATTGGCGAGGCGACGCAGGCGCGGCTGGCACTTGATTACAAGAACTCGGATTCTTCGGACCCAAGTTTCGCGCCTATCTATGGGACCAAGGCGCCAGCCTCGGGCGGCTTGTTCTTCCCTGACAATCCCTATGATGTCAAAACGGATGTAAATCCTTATCATAAGATCAAGGCCGGCGGCGCTATGCTCAGGCTGGATCATGAATTCGATGAAGTAACGTTAACCAGCATTACGGCCTATCGCCAGATGCGGTATACGACGCTGTTTGATGGCGATATTTCCGAAACACCGTTTGTAGATGTGTTCTACAAACAGAATGACGATCAGATCAGCCAGGAAATTCAAATCGCATCAAATAACGGGGGTAGCCTAGAGTGGATTATCGGCGGCTATTATTTTGATCTGGATGGACGTTACGATCCCTACATCTTGAACGTGGGTATCCCGATTGACTCACCGGCTTTCATCTTTCAGCGGAAACTGGACCAGAAATCAATCACGCGTTCAACGGCAGGTTATGTGCAGGCGAGTTATGAGTTTCTTCCAGATACAACACTGACTGGTGGGTTCAGGTATACGACCGAAATAAGAAAACTCAGCGGGACGACAACAACGACAACTCCGGGTGGGGCTTCGGTCGTGCCCAACGACCAAAGTGATGATTACAGCGTTCCAACTTGGCGCATCGTTCTCGATCATAAATTTACGGACGATGTAATGGGCTATGTATCCTACAACCGGGGTTTCAAAAGTGGCGGGTACAGCCCGGCGGCGCCCAATGTTGTTGCTTATCTGCCCGAATATCTTGATGCTTACGAAGCGGGCTTCAAGTCGCTGCTCTGGGGTGGCCGGGTGCGTCTCAATGCCGAAGCCTATTTCTACAAGTACAAAGATATTCAGGTTAACACCTACGACGGTACCGTTGGCGTTGTCTACAATGGTGCTGAGGCGGAAGTATATGGCATCGATGTCGACTTCGATGCGGTTGTTTCTGATCGCGTCAAGGTCTTTGGTGGTTTTAGCCTGATTGACAGTGAGTTCACTTCATTCCCGCTCGCGGTTATCGCAACACCCAATCCGGACGGAACCGCTAGCACGGCGCCCGGTTCGGCAACGGGCAACAAGATACAGTTGACGCCTGACGCTACTGTCAGTCTGGGTGTGGCGCTCAACTTCCCATTGGCCGAGGGTAATCTGGATATCGTCGTGAACGATCTCTACAATTCAGGGTACTTTACACAGACGGATAACTTCCTCGAGCAGCCAAGCTTCCACATGCTGAATGGCTCGATTACGTGGACATCACCGAATGAGGCCTATTCGTTAAGGCTGTGGGCCGATAATCTGCTTGATGAACAGGTCGCAGGTTCGTTTACGGTCGCGGCGGGCGCAAGCGTTATCGGTTATCAGCGTCCTCGTACTTTTGGGGCGACCCTTGGCGTGAATTTCTGATTTAGCCTATGGCGGGGCCCTCGGCACGCTTGCTCGTGATATGATCATTTTTCGAGCTAGCTGGGGGCTGCCGCGAGGTTTGCGGCAGCCTCTGCAATCAAGAAATCAGGGGTGGTTTTGTGACGGTGGAGGAGATGAGTTATCTGGTGGCCGCAGATACAGGTGGTACTTTCACCGACTTCGTCGCTTTCGATATTCACACTCAACGGCTCACTTGTGCGAAGAGCGGGACAACGTATGACGACCTGATGCGTGGCGTCATGGATTGTCTCGACAAGTCCAGTGTCAACATTACCAACGCGTCGTCATTCAAATTCGGTACAACGCTCGTTATCAATTCCTATATGCAACGCAGCGGGGCGCGTGCAGCGCTAGTAACCACGCAGGGTTTCCGTGATGTCCTCGAAATCCGGCGTGGTAACCGTCCAGTTCCCTTTGATCTGCGCTATGAACGTGACCC
>JAWLHD010000273.1:0-6048 GCA_041690555.1 Anaerohalosphaeraceae bacterium | reverse complement strand
GGCCATTGAGCCGTCAAGCAGGCCGACAACACTCTTGATCGCCGAGAGCCCGGCGTTTGTTGCCACGCCGGCATAAGTCACACTACGGATCTTTCTCTCGGCAGCTCTGGTCGTATTCATTATCCCGCAGCACTTCCGAGAACCTCATCGCGGATGGCATTGACCGCATCGATGTAACCGGCAGTGGCATCCGGCGAACGGCTCTCAACAATTGCACGCATAATCGGCTCGGTGTTGCTCGTGCGCAGGTGCACCCAGCCGTCATCAAAATCAAACCTGCAGCCGTCGCTGGTGTCCACGGCGGCGTTCGGAAAACGCAATGCAAAATCGGCAATGATCCTCTCGGCATCCGCGGCGCCTGCGGCGAACTTTGTCTTCACCATATGGTAGGCGCCCATCTCGTCTACAAGCTCACCGATGCTCTTGCCCGTCTCCGCCTGAAGCTGCAGCACCAGGGCCATCGCAACCAGGCTGTCGCGTATGGGACCAACCCGAAGGTCGATAACGCCTCCGTTGCCCTCGCCTCCTATCACACAAGCGTTCCTTATCATCGTCTCGGCGACATTCGCCTCACCGACGGGCGTACGGATGACCTTGCCGCCGACGGATGCGGCAACGTCGTCGATCATCCGCGAAGTCGAAAGGTTCGCCGCGGCCTTGCCGGGACGATGTGCAAACACCTGCCGAGCGGCAAGAGCAAGGGTATACTCCTCGCCCACGTAGCGGCCGTTCTCATCCACGATAGCCAGCCGGTCGGCGTCCGGGTCCTGGGCGAACCCGGCGGCAGCGCCGCAATCTACCACCTTCCTGCACAGGTCCGTCAGGTTCTCGGCCGTGGGCTCAGGCGTATGTGCAAACAGCCCAGTCGGCTCGATGTTCATGGGCACGACCTGACAGCCCAACTGTTCGAGCAGCCTGACCCCCACCCGGCCGCCGGCGCCATTAACGCTGTCAAGAACAACCTTGTACCGCTTTGCGCGAATCGTCTCGGGCTGCACAATTGACATTACCTTCTCGATGTGCACCTCGTCCGTCTGGTCGCTGGAGGCGATTCTGCCGCAATTGAGCGAATCCACTCGCTCCAGCTCCATATCGAAATAAAGCGACCGGATCTGTTCGGCCAGCGGAGCCGGCGGCGCAATGCCGTTGCCCAACAAGAGCTTCAAGCCGTTGTATTCGATGGGATTGTGCGAAGCGGTGATCACCACACCTCCGGCGCAACCAAGGTGCCTCAGCATGATTCCAACCCCAGGCGTTGTAACGATCCCGAGATCGACTACGTCGATGCCCGCCGCCGAAAGACCCGCCGACACCGCCGACAGAAGCATCGTTCCGCTCGGCCGTGAATCCCTGCCGATGCAGACGCTGAGGGGACCCTCCTGACCCTGCCGACGCGATGTCTGCCGAAGAAACGTCCCGAACGCGCCCGCGTAACCCGCCGCGATCTCCGGGAACAGGTTGGCCCCCACTATCCCCCTCATGCCGCTGATGCTTATGATCAGTTCACTGGCCATGTCGCCTCACAATTTCCTGGACTTCTCCAACGTATCCTTGAGTCGCTCCACCACGGTTTCGACCTGGTTGTCCTTCAACGCAAGTATATCGCGCAGCGCCTCGCCGATGTGCGGCAGGTATGTTTCAATATACCCTCGCTTAACCATCTCTTCGCGAATGCGCCTTTGTTTTCTTACGTGCATGCCCAGTCTCCGCCCGCATTCCTGGACTGCAAGCTTGATTTCCTTGATAATCTCGGGGTAATGAGCTATTGCCTCCTTGCTCTCCGAGGTAAACGGCACCCACACCGACGCTATATGCACCATGAGCATCACCTGCCCGCGGGGCAACGCGCCCCTGCTCTGGCTGAGCCCGTAGCTTCGCCAGTTGGTATCCAGCACCGCCTTGTACACTGCGCACGCCGACTGCTGGTAGAGCAGCGGCACCCGGTTGGCGATCCGCGAAAGCCGCATCAAAGGTTCACGGTCGTCATCGTGCGAACCGTTCTTGCCGTTCTCCTGGCTGTCATCTTTGAATCCGTATGCCAGCGCCGCCTCCACGAGAAACGGATTGCCGCGGTACACCGACGGCTTTCGCGTACAGCTCGTATAGAACTCGGCGTTTACCACGCGGCGCAGGCCATCCTCGAGATTCTCCTGTCCGATGGGGCCGATACAGTCGCTCGACGGAGCCATGATTTTGGTTTCGTTGATAGCCTTGTGTAGTCTCTCGGCTTCCTTGAGCATGATCTTTTTCGGCTTCAGGCGAGAGGAGAGTTTGGCCGTCTTGGCGATATCGGCGGCCAACCGAGGGCTGACGCGCGAAAACTCCGAGCGCAGAAATTCGGATATCGTACCGGACGTGCTTTCCCTGGCCATCTTGTACAGCACGCCGATCTCGACACCATAAGGATGAGGTTTGATCTCCACCGGAATGAACGGCAGCTCATGACTGCTCGCGGGGTACTCATAGACGTTTCCGTCCGGCGCTCGATATGTAATTGTGGCGTGCGGGTTCGCCATCGCCGTCTGGGCAATGTAGTCGTCGACCGACTGCCTGCCCTTTTGATAGCGGCCTTCGAGGGTGATCGTTACGCTCGTACCCGTCGGCAGATCGAATTCGCATTCTTCATCCAGCACCACGTCAGGCTTGTTTCGCGCCGTGTCGATCTGCACGTGGTAGTGCTGGGCAGATTTCCTGGCGTTGGTCCGCGTAATGATCTGCACGGGCTCTCCCGTCGTCAGCAGCCCGTACATACCGGCGGCGCTGATGCCGATGCCCTGCTGGCCGCGGCTCATCTTGAGCGTGTGGAACTTGCTGCCGTAGAGAAGACGCGCAAAGATATTGGGCACCTGCTGCTTGACGATCCCCGGTCCGTTGTCGGTTACATTGAGCCGGAATTTGTTTTCAGTTCCCTCTATCGCCGTGATCGTGATCGACAGTTTCGGCAGAATGTGCGCCTCTTCACAGGCGTCCAGCGAGTTGTCGACGGCTTCCTTGACAGCCGTCAGAAGCGCCTTGCGGGGATTATCAAACCCAAGCAGATGCCGGTTTTTCGCGAAGAACTCACTGACGCTGATATCCCGCTGCTTGGCAGCCATCGACTCTGCGGTCGCTGCCTTGGGACTGCGGCGCCGCCTGAGCGGTTCGGCCGGCGATGCCGGCGGGACGAGCAAATCCGGTGATTTAATTTCCTTTATGCGGACCTTGGTATCCTTGGCCTCAACGTCCGCCGTTTCGGTTTCTTTCCCTGTCTTCCTGCGAGCCATATCTTCAGGATTGCCTTCTTCAAAATCAAAACTCATTTGCGTGGCTGCTGCTTTTTCGACCACCATGCCACAACTCCTTTTCACAAAACCTCTCCCCGGCTCCTGCCCGCGGCGATCCCGCATGGATGCGCCTGCCTTGTGCGCCCCGCCGATCGTCGCCCGCAAGACTGATCCGATACGTTCGCCGCCGCATGTCGGCCGCTGCCTTCTAATTCCTCCTCGAACGGATTGCCCGCCTGCCAGCCGGTCTTGCCCTTTGAACGAAATCGCTCCAGCCGGCGAATGGCGATCTCACAGAAGACCGGATCGCTATCGATACAATAACATTGGCGACTCATACGCTCCGCCGCGATCAGGGTTGTGCCGCTGTGGCAAAAGAAGTCAACCACGCAGTCACCGGGTTGCGAACCGGACCGCACGATTCGCTCCATCGCCTTGAGAGGTTTCTGCGCATAGCAGCCGCTGACGTTTTCCTCCATCCGATAGAAGACCTGCTGGACATCCACCCACACATTGCCAGCCCGGATCGTATCACGCCTGCTGCGCTGAACGTTTTCCGTTCTGACGCCGGCGACTTCCTTGTAGTAGCCCCGCAGTATCTTCGGGATATCGGTATACTCGGCCTCCGCGTTGAACACAGGCCTGCCGCGGGTATAGTAAAGCAACTCCTGTCTCACCGCCATCCAGTTCTTCTGCGTTCCGTAGCCCCGCTGGTTCCTGAGTGTGACGAAACTGCGGGAGTTGAAGGGCTTGCCGCGCATCATCACCATAAAATCCGCCAATGGCTGGAAATGGTGGCGCTGATCGGCGCCGAGCCAGACGTACAGCGAAGCGTCGGCGGCGAGGATATTCTCGGTGGCGTCTATCCACCGGCTGCACCAGTCGATGTACGAAGCCGGATCGGTTATCTGGAATGCAACCATGTTGTAGGGCGGATCGTGAACGGCCAAAACGGCCTTTTCGCCCTCCATGAATGCCTCCACATGGTTCACGTTCGCCGCATCCAGACAGCCAACGCGGTGCCGTCCGTCCGGATCGTCCCACACCTGCCCCGGCGCCAGGCGACAGCATTTCAGCAGCCTGTCGTGCAGTGCGGTGTCCGCGTCAATCCTTGGCAACGGCAAATGTTTCATGCTGCAGGAAATCCCTTTCCATTAGCGCCGGCTCAATCCAGCTTGCATACGTAGATTTCATTGACAAAATCAAGTGCACCCAACTCCCGCACGGCCTCATCGTCCGGCTCCTTGTCAAGGCTTACCGCCAGAATCGCTCTGCCGAGATCCGCTTTTTGGCCGACGCCCATCGTGCTGATGTTGATTCGATGCTTGCCGCAGACCGTCCCAACGGCGCCTATTACGCCGGGCTTGTCGTCGTTGAAGATCACCAACATGGTTCCGGCCGGCGTCATTTCGACGTTGAAGCCGTCGATTTCGAGAATTCGCAGCAGACGCTCGGCAAAAACCGCGCCCCGGATCGTGCGCGTCGTCTTGTCAGTGGTCACCCTCGCGGTGAAGCTGGATGACACGTCCTGCGATTCGGTGTTCCTGGTCTCGTCGATGCTTATGCCGCGTTCTTTCGCCAAATACCTCACGTTCACCATGTTCACGACCGACTCGAAATGCTGCTCAAGCAGACCTATTGCAAATGCCGTCGTCACCGAGTCTACCGGCATGTCCGCGATACTCCCGCGGTACTGCACTTCCACTGCCTTGACCGGTCCGACGGTGATCGTACTCATGACGCGGCCGATCCGCCGCGCCAGTTCGGCATACTGACTCACCATCGGCGGGACCTTTGCGTCGACCGATGGAGCATTCACCGCGTTCTTCACCGGTCCGCCCTTCAGCGCGTCGACCAGGATCTGAGCGGCCTCCACGGCAACCTCTATTTGTGCCTCTTCCGTGCTGGCGCCCAGGTGGGGTGTAACCAGACAGTTGTTAAGTTTGCTGAACCGCGTATTCTCCGGCGGCTCCTTGCTGAACACGTCAAGCGCCGCGCCGGCGATCTGACCCGCCTCCAAAGCATCATAAAGCGCATCTTCATTGATGATGCCGCCCCGCGCACAGTTGACAATCCGAACGGTCGGCTTCATCATCGCCAACTGCTCCGCACCGATCATGTTCAGAGTTTGCTCGTTCTTCGGTACGTGCAGGCTTATGAAATCGGCCTCCTTGTAGATTCGCTCCAACTGGTCGGTGATTTCAAGGCCCATCTTCTCCGCCTCTTTGGGTATGGAAAGCGGATCGTAACCGATCACCCGCATGTTGAAACCCAAAGCCATCTTCACAACAGCCATGCCGATGCGTCCCAGGCCTATGACGCCGAGAATCTTATTATTGAGCTGATTGCCGGTGTAAGTCTTGCGATCCCATGTGCCCGCCTTGAGGCTCGTGCAGGCCTGGACCACGTTTCGGCTCAAAGCCAGCATGAGCGCCATGGTGTGCTCGGCGGCGCTAAGCGTGTTGCCGCCGGGAGTGTTCATCACAAGAATTCCCTTGCGAGTGGCCGCCGGAACGTCGATGTTGTCCACTCCGACGCCCGCCCGAGCGATGCCTTTCAACTTACCCGGCTTGGCCAGTACCTCGCCGGTCACCCGCGTACCGCTGCGGATTATCAATCCATCGTGCTCTCCTATGATTTCAGCAAGTTCTTCAGGGCTGATGCCCGTCTTTACGACAGGTTCAACGCCCTCGATGCTCTTGAGCAGATCGATACCTTCCTTTGCCAGTTTGTCCGTGATCAAAATGCGGTATGTCACAAAAATCTCCCATCTGTTACGAACCCG
>JAWLHD010000272.1:0-6051 GCA_041690555.1 Anaerohalosphaeraceae bacterium | reverse complement strand
GCTGACCGGCACGGAGAGCGCGTACTGGTTGTTCACACAGAAAAAGACAGTCGGCGTTTTGAGTACGCCGGCGAGATTCAGCCCGCCGTGGAAGTCGTTGCTCGACGTAGCGCCGTCGCCGAAATAGGTGATGGCGATCGAGGATTCGCCGCAGTCTTTCGCAGCGATCGACAGGCCCACCGCCTGTGGGATCTGCGTTCCAATGGGACTCGACACGCTGAGATAACGCGCCTCTTTGTCCCCGAAATGCATGGGCAACTGCGTGCCGCGCGACAGGTCGCGCGCGTTCCCATAGAGCTGATGCAGCAGGAGGAGAGGGCTTCTCTTGCGATACAGGTAGACACCGCAGGTGCGGTAATACGGAAATACCCAGTCATCGGACTGCAGGGCGGCGGCGGAACCGATCTGGACCGCTTCCTCCCCCGTGCTCGGATTGCAGAACAGGAGGCGGCCCGCACGCTGCAGTTTCAGAACCTCCTCATCGAAGGTCCTGAGTAACAGCATGTAAGTAAATAAGTGCTCGCAGTGTGTGCGGTCAACCTGCCGAACCGTTTCCGCAGCGAAGTGCCCGTTCCTGTCCACGAACTGCAGCATTGGTTTCCTTCCCAGAACGGCCTGTCAGTTTCGGTCCGTCCGGCCGGTTTTGCCGCGACCGGTACACTCTCCAGTCACCCGGAGTGGGGCTAAGGCTGATCACCGGCTCCTGGACCCTGGCATGGTGCTCAAAGTGCAGACCGTTGTTGTAAAACATCAGATTGTAAGTTGGCGAATAGAGCGATGTCGTATACCCGGATCCATACTCTACCGGCGGGTGCTGCAGGTAATTGACAGTGGCGATACACGTCCAGCCCAGATAAATAACCGCACTATAAATCAGCCACAGAGCTGGATCGTACAACAACAGCGCCGCATGGATAAGTCCTATCAACACCAATTCGGCGATTACATGGCGAAGTATTTCGCGGTTATGGTGTGTCTCACGCAATTCCAGGAGAAGCTGCCGGAATGACCGCGGTCCCATCGACGGCCATCCCAGAGCATACGCCAAGAAGTGTCTGGGTTTGGGACCCTGCGGTGTGGCTTTCCACGTGCTTGTGGAATCTTCCAGCAGGTTAGTGTGCCGGTGATGCCTCCAGTGCGACTGCCGGTACTCGTTGAACGGAGTGCCAAGAAGCGCCGTGATCGCGGACTCGGAGAGCCATTTCGTCACCGGATGCCGAAAAGAGCGGCGGTGCACGACCTCATGGAAGGTGACGTGAAGCGAATAGGCCAGCGCGATGGCGGCGAGCGCGATGAAGCCGGCGGTTGCCCAAAGCGAGACGGTTACCGAGCGCACCGCGGCCATGATACAGAAGAATTCAGCAGCGGGAAAAAGGAGGAGTCGCAAACCATTCCACGACGGCGTCAGCTCCCTCGCGATTTGCGACAGGCTGCCGCTGCCCCCACTGCGAGGCATGGATCCCCGCCGCAGGACAGAATTCATGCCGCGCGCAGCTAGAGCCCCGCCTGTTACTGCACCAACTTTAGCAGCCTTGTTCCGATTCATAACACTAGACGTCCATGGCGGCTCCGGCGCTCATGACGTGGTTGCGTCCCGGCCCGGAGGCTGCGTCCACGAAGGTCAACAGTTCGGTCGTCTCCTTTCGCAATGTGCGGCGCTGGTCCTTCGGGAAGCCGGCAGTGCGGCCGACCCGGAAGGTCCACAGGGGAATCTCGTTCTGCGGATACCGGAAGCAGTTCCGGAGAGCTGCTTCGCCCCGCCTGCCTTTGTCCGACAGACCCGAATACAGCTTGTCCGCTACGCCGGTGTTGGAGTAGTGAGCCAACAGCGACGCAAGGGATAGCGGGTGGAATCCGAGATCGTGCTGATTGCAAAGCAGCCAGGTCCGCATCGCCAGTTCTCCCGCGCGCAACACCGCGTCCGGCGATAAAGAACGCAGCGTGATGCAGCACACCGCCGCCGACGATTTGACCTGCTTCTTCAGGACGTTTCGCGCAATTGCAAGAAATCCGATTCTGTTCCCGAACTGCTGGATTCTATAGTTCTTCAGCGGAATCAGGAGCCGCGAGACGAGATACGGGACGCCCAGGCTCCACCATGGAACGCCGTCGCGCGTCGCCAGAATTTCTCTTGTCTTAAGCCGGATCCAGCGCGTGTAATCGCGATGAAACACGTCGTTGTGCCAGAAGAAAGTTTCCGCTTCGCAGACCCAGCGCACAAACTCCTTCGTGGGCTTGCTTTGCCAGTAGAAAGAGCACTCAGTCCCCTTAGCATCGGCCGCCACCGCCTGAATGAGATCGGCCGGAACCGTGCCGCCGAGAAACGGTCTGCGGTCAGTAAACCGCCGGTCGAGCATGCCGACCAGCGGATCGGGCGGGGCATTCAGCGCCTCGAACCGGACCTCGGCGCAGACCGGCTGTGCCGGGTCGAAGCAGTTCGTGAAACGCGGGACGAGGCCTTCAGCGCTGGCCGCCACGCGAAGCGCCTCGAAAAGGAACCCGAGTGAGAACAGCGACACGAAGCCGTTGTAATTGATCTGGTTCTGCGCCCGGTCCGACAGGTGAATAATGAACAGCCTGCTTCCGTCCCAGCGGAACGTCCAGGGCTGGCAGTTTTCGCCGCTCGGTACTCTGCGGCTGGCCTCGATAATCCTTGCAATCGCCTCTCTCGAAACGTCCAGCATAGGTTAGTTCTTCGCACGTTGACTGACGACAGCCTGCGCCCGGCGCGCAGGTGATGCGGGTTCTTCGATAACCACCGGCAGCCCGTTGTGAAACTTCGTGGGGGCGCCGATCCATCGATCTTCGGCCCGCAGGTGCGACCAGTCCCGGCTGACGATGTGCTTGAGATTAGGAATGCTTTTCACGTCACCCTTGTGTTGGCCCGAACGGTTAAAGATAGCGTCGGTGGGACACTGCTTGACGCAGGCGAGGCATTCTTCGCACTGGTCGGGTTTTACCGCCACAACGGTCCTGACGGTTTCGCGGCGCGCGGCAAATACCACCACTGGGCAGACGAGCACGCACTGCATACAGTTGATGCAGAGGTCGGGATCCACCACGGGATTGAACAGACTCTTGTAGTTGCCTTCGGTTATCCAGTGCCGGATGCTCGTCTTGTGGAGCGGCGTGCTCCCACAGGCGTCCAGCGCCGCCAGCAGCACCGTGGCAAGCAGCACACCTTCCCACAGAAGAATGTCGGCCTGGGTCCAGCGCTGCCAGATGGCAAACGAGAAAAGCCCGGCGGAGAGAATCCCTGCCTGCAGCAGCGCGCGCCTCCAGTTCTTCTCATCCGGGAAATACGGATACAGACCGAATGTGAACAGAAAAACGAGATAAATGAGGCCGCTTGCCTTCAGGAAAAAGCCCGGCCACCAGATCATCACCAGGGCAAAGCTCATGGCATACGCCGTGCCGTTTGCCAGGGCCTGCTCCAGCCGGTCCTGCAACCCGAACTTGACCTGGTACATATCGTTGGTCCGCCGCAGACCGTTGGCGATGTAGCGCGGCAAGTCGTCGAGATGCGTCGGCCCCCACTGCACATGGAATCCGGTTTCCTCTTTCACCTTCTCTGTGTCGATTCCGGGCGCCGCATACACAGGAAGAATCAGGCGGCGGTGCCGCACGAGGTTGCGGAGTCCGGATACGTTGATCGCGTCGATCACGTGGTATTCAGAGAACTCATTCATCCCGACCGCGCACCACACGTTGGATCCGCGCGAGTTCGCGACCAGAAGATAGCAGTTGCTGCCCCTGAGTTTCCGAAGCAGCCGCCGGACGGTGAGCGTGTAATTGCCGCTGACAAAAACCGGCGAGTTCTCGTCAGGGTTGCCGACCCGAATCAGCCCGAGCTTGCAGGGAAAATTGAAATGCCGGAAGAAGATGTGGAACAGCTCCGATACCACAGTCCCTATCGATTGCACCGGTTTCTTCCACATCGGACGTCCTCGAGTCGAATCACTGCCTGTCTGTTGCTGTACCTGCATCTTCCGGCGGCGGCACACTCACGCGTTTTGTCCGCCGACCACCACGGTGCCCGCCGTCATGGCGTGACCGCCGGTGCCAGCGGTCGCGGGTTCTCCGTAAAACAGTTGGAACGAGCTGGCAAACCAGCTTCTGGAACGGACGACTGTAAATCCGGACGCTTCAATGACCCCGCGAAGGTTCTGAATCGGGAAAAAGGCACGCCGCAGAATCAGAAACTGCGGAATCCACATCAGAGTCAGGCCGATGCGGTAAAAGAAGCGCGCGATGAATTTCTCGGGCCAAACCTCATCGGCGACAATCAGCCGGCCTCCAGGTTTAAGAACCGCCCGGCAGTCGCGCAGGATGAACTCGAGATAGTCCCGCGGGAACTCCCCCAGAGCCATGGTCGACGTAATCACATCGAAGGTGCCTTCGGCGAAACGTTTTCGTAACTGCGTTACACTGTCGCGGACCAGGATAAGGCGGTCGCTGAGGCCTGCCGCTTCGGCGTGCTTTCTCGCCTGTTCGAGCATCTGCTCGGAAGCATCCAGCCCGGTAACGGAAGCGGCTCCTTTTTGCAGGCAGCGAATGGCGAGCGTGCCGGTGCCGCACCCGATATCGAGAATGTTATCCTCCTTCCGCACCGCTGCGGCGATCTCGTCCTTAATCTGGTCCAGCCTGCCGGCCGTCATCAGCTTGACGGCCCAGTCATAACGGCCGGGAGCGACTTCAACAAACTTCATCCACCCATACATCAGCATGGTCGGTTTACCTCCCGGGTTGCCCGCCGGACCGGCAGCTTGACGGGCACAATGCTCTTTTCAGCGGCGTGTCGCCGGCTGTTCCGGTCGGCACTGCGCGGACGTTATGGTGTTTCTGTCGTCGTAGTGTCCGCTGTCGGTTCGGACCGCCGGCTGGCACGCCTTGTGGTCCGTTCGCCGGGGGCCGCCCCGGCTGGTGTTTCGTCCTTGTCTTCGTCTTCGTCTTCGGCGAGATATCTGTCCAGAGTTCGCCGCGGTACTTCCGCCAGCGAGCGATGGAACTCATCGATCGCATCGCCGATGTTGATGTTGAGATCCTCTCTCCACCCGTGTTCCGATTCCGCCTGGGAAGCGTTGTGGCCCGCCAGGTAGGTATCGGCGGCACGGGTCAGTGCCTCCCCTATCGACCGGAGATGTTCCACGTGAGCCAGGATCGTGCGCTTTGACTCATCCTCGCTCGACCGATATCGCTGGCTTCTTCTTGCAGTCACGTCAAGACCTCCACATGCTCGTAAGCGCCATATAGACGACCAGAGGCACCGGAAACGCGCGCGCCTCCGTTAGTGGTGGCGCTGCCCGGAAATCAGTGCCCCATGTGCGCCAAGTGGGCCGGAATCGCGTGCATCGCAAGCGCCGGTGCCGCACCGCCGCCGCTGGCATGGGCCGCGTGGGCCGGAACCGCGTGCGCCGCATGGGCCGCGTGGGCCGGCACCGCGTGCGCCGCAAGCGCCGGTGCCCCACCGCCGCCGGCATGCGCCGCGTGGGCCGGAACCGCGGCGTGGTGGGCTGCCAGGGCATGCGCCGGCCCGCCGTGTGCGCCGCCTAATGCGCCGCGTGAACTATGACCTCGCATGAGGTGGGATATCAACAATAATGGAAGCATCTCAATCTCCTTTGCTCAGTTATTCCCATTTACAAATATTCGTAGAGGGTACCTGATTTTCATTCTCGGGTTGTCCGTCGCGAACAGCACGGCCGTTCTGTAACGATACTTCGTGTAACTGTGCCTTAATCGGCAGCCGCAGCCGCAACGCCGGCTCCGCCTGCCCGCAGCCGGACAAGTTGCTGGCCCGGAAAAACTGGCAGCGGCGAGACGTCGTCACTGCAGACCGCCTCCTCCACCGAAACCGTCGGAAAATGCGCACGGTCGAACACTTCGTGCAGGTTGGTGGCAACGCACGACGGCATCGCGATGTCCGGCCCTGTCTCGTCGGGACTGGCTTTCGCTAGGAGCCTGTCCGAGTAATTCAGATCCCGAAACTCTGATCTTCGGCGGCAAGCACTTGGATTTTTCGATTGACGACCAATCAGACGCCGCTCAGGT
>JAWLHD010000271.1:0-6053 GCA_041690555.1 Anaerohalosphaeraceae bacterium | reverse complement strand
GGTTACGGGTTCGGGTACACTCCAGTTAATGCTCGTTTCGGAAAACTCTGCGCGCGGAATGAACTGGTCGTTGGATTCTGCATAGGTACTCGCGGCGATGCCTATCTGCTTGAGATGGCTGGCGCAGACGATGGTTTTGGCGTGATCCTTAGCCTTGGACAGCGCCGGGAGCATGACCGACAGCAGCAGTGCGATAATAGCGATGACGACGAGCAGTTCGATTAGGGTAAATGCTTTTCTTGTCCTCATTTGTGTGTCCTTTCAAGCCTTGCATCCTGGTAAGTTCTTTTTTGGCCCGCATTCAGCGGTGTTATGTTCCCGGTGTGGGTTCGCCGGATCTCCAGTTTATGACGTCGTTTCCATATTCGGCGGGTTCTTTGCGGTGCAGTGAATTCCCTGAGCCATCCGCCGCGGGCGGCCAGGGGTCGTCTCCGACGGGGTGTGAGCCGTCGCTGTAGACGACGCGGTCGACGCGGATGTATTGGCGAACGCCGAGCGCGTCAACGTCGCCTGGTTTAGAAAGCTCGATCTTTTCTCCGGCGTTATTAAGCGCACCCGCGGACCACTCGAAGACCTGAACGTTTGCCGGGGCGGTGAACACGGCTGCGAAGGCGGTGCGGTTCTTTACCAGCAGTATGCGTTCGCCGGGTGCCATCGCAACGGGTTGAGCCTGGGAATCGAGTATGAACAGTTCAAAGCCCCCATCGTCCTGGAACTTCCAGGGCTGGCCGGTTGCGAAGTCATACAACGTTACGGGCTCGTCGGCGATGTTGAGGAGTTCGACGTACTCGGCGTCGGCGGCTTCGCCGGGATTGTACATTATCTCGCTGATGACGACCGGGCCGACCTTCGGATAAGCGTTAGGTGCGCCGGGCGTCTGGCTGCTCATGGCGACGAAGTTGAACGTGCCGGTGCTCTTGCGATAGCGTCCGAGAGAGACGTCCTCTTCGGAGGCACCGAAACTTTCCTGGGCGGTGTAGCCTGTCAGGAGGCCGTCGCGGCCGCTGGTGAGATAGACGGTTTCGCCGTTTTCGCTGAGGCCGAAGTCGAAATCGACGTACTGGCGAAAGACGGCATAGCCGCCGGGGCCGATGATCGTTCCGGGCGGGATTTCGTATTTGGTGAGGTTTTTGCCGCTGTCGGAGAGAAACCAGCCGCCGATGTTAACAATTTCCTCGGTGGTGTTGTGCAATTCGATCCAGTCGTCTCCGACGTTGCTGTGTGCGAGCAGTTCGTTTATCACGATCGATCCAAGCGGCGGTATCAACCCCGAATCGTCCCATCCGGGGGAGCCGCCGATTATGGCGCTCGGCCGCCAGCCGGCTTTTCGGTCCCAGGCGCCCAGGTCGGGATCGGCTTCATTCTTGATTGTCAGGGAGAACCCCGGTCCGTCGGTGATTTCGTACCAGGCGTCGGAGTATGCGAAGTCGTGGATAACATTGCCGACGGCATCGCGGAGTTCGATACGTTCGCCGCTGTTGTCCAGGGCGCCAGCGAATTCGCCGGCGAGCAGTCCGTCGAACTCGGGATATCGCGATTGGAACGCCTCTTGATTACGGACCAGGACCACATAGGCGCCGGGATCGAGCCAGAGGTCGCCGAACGTACACCGGATTCCACGCACGAATTGCAGAAGATTGAGATTCACCCGCGATGAACCGATGTTTTTCAGTTCGATGTATTCGAAGTCGCCGTCGCTGTATGGAGAGCCAGGCGGCGGCGCGGCGGGGTTGTACATGATCTCGGTGATGCGGATGACTTCGGCGAGGCCTCCGACGTCGAAAGCGGCCGTTTGGAGAGCGGACCAGTTGCCGCCGCTGAAGACCCTTGCTTTTACCACGGCGCTTCCGTCGAGGGTCAGTGGGGCGCTGTAAACGGCGCCGGCCGGGTCGCCGGTAACGGCCTGGCGCGGGTCGGCGCCGTCCAATGTGTAGTAGATCGTTCCCTCGCCGGCGGGATTGGTGATTGTCAGTTGGAAGCCGCCGGGCACCGTGCCGCCGGGCTGCTGGAATATGGGCGGGTCAATTGCGGGGTAGTAGCCCTGGGCCCTGAGCGATGCGAGGAATTTCGGTACGTTGCCGGTCATGAAGCCGGGGGATAGCAGTTCGTTTTCCGCGAAGATCCAGTCGACGTCGCGGGTGCGGGTGGGATGGCCAAGCGCCTTGCAAACGTCGCCCCAGCGTGCGCTCTCGGCTATGACTGCGTCGCGGATGAAATCGTTAAGGGCTAAGTATCGCGCCTTGCAGTTTTCCTCGGTCAGGGCGCCGCCGTTGAACAGGTGCATGTAGGCGCGGTCTGCGAAGCGCATCATGAAGTCGCCGTTTCGCCGCAGGCTGTGCCAGAGTGCGGCTATAGTCGCGCCGCCGCTTCTGTTGCTGCGGAAGTCGGGATGGACCCAGCCGTTGTTTTGGCCGTCGCGTACGGTTTTCCACGACCACTCTCCATCCCATGCGAAGTACATGAACGGGCCTGGTACGTCGTTGCGATTGCCGCCCCACCAGTTATTGCCGGGCCAGTCGGTCATGCCCATGTACCAGCACAGCATCACGTAATCGATGTAGCGATCTATGTCGAGGTATTGCTGCATTTCAGTGTAGTTGGCGGGGTCTGACATGTTTTTGTCTTTGAGTGGGCCCTTGAGATAATTCCATCGGGCGGAGTCGCCGCCGCCAGCACCGCCGTGATTGACGGCGAACCAGTCTTCCTTTTGGCCGCCCATGTATGACGAGGCGAACCACGCATCGGGTCTTTCGACGGGATTGTACAGCCCCCAGTAGAGGCCGTTGATGTAAAGGTGCACGAAGGTTCCTCGCGAGCCGACGCCCGACATAGCAATCTGTGTGTCGCGGTACCACTGGTCCTCGGTGTAGCTTGTTCGTTCGGGGTTCCATATCCTGGCCCAGCAGCGGTTGTTGCCGCCTCGGAGGATGATTCGGTCGACCTCATCGACGGCGGAGGCGCCATTGAGCGGTGCATCCTGAAACAGCGGCGACTTCAGCTTGGAGTCGCCGTATTCTGCGCGGAAATTGAGCCGCATGGAGCGTTTCATGCGGTTGTGGCTGTGCGGCTGCACGCCGCAGTCAGCCTGGACGTTCTTGTTGGGCGCGGCAGGATATATCAGTTCAATTGAGGCGGGCGATTCGCCGGAGCCCCAGTACCACGTGTCCATAGCCGCTCGGCCGGTGGCGAGCGAAAGCGTGGGGATGTCGGTCATGGCCTTGAGCATGACGCTGCTGTAGGCGGGGTCATCGACCACCTGGGGGTCCATTTCATAATCATGGATTGCATACGAATTGCCGCCAAGCCACGAGTTGGGGTTCGGATAGCCGGGTACGTTAGCGGGCTGACGGATCACGTCGCCAAGGAAAATGTACGTCTGGGTATCGATGTTGGTCGGCAGCCAGCCGGCTCGAAAGGCGGCGGCGCGAAGAACCGTCGTAGTCGTTATCGCAATCGGTCCGGTGTAGACGGCGCCGTGCGATGCGGTCGGGGCGGTTCCGTCGAGTGTGTAGCGGATCGCGGCGTCGTCGGTGGCGCAGGTTATGTGGACTTGGAAAGGCGTTTCGTAGAAGCCGCGGTGACGGCTGAACTCGGTGTCGGCGACCATTCCGGGCCAGGTGCTGCTGTTGGGCGCCCTGGGTGTCGGCAGGGTGAAGTACCTGACCTGGAGGTCGCTGGGGGACACTCGTCCGGCGGACACATCGGGGACCTGTCGTGCGTAGCTGAGGGTGTCGATGAGGGTTGCGGCGTCTGCTGCAAAAAGTGCGATGCGGCCTTTGGCGGACGCCAAACTAAACGCGGCGTGCAGAGGGCCTTCATGGATTTCGCCGTCGGCCCAGACGAGAATGTACCCTTGCGCGGGTATCGTGGTGGCGTGCGGTGCGTCCGTGGGAAAGCGCCACTTGTCGGGCCTGCCAGGGTCGTCGGTGAGGTACAGGCCGGCGAGGTCGACCGGCTCGTCGCCGTAGTTGTGGATTTCGATCCAGTCGTCGAATTCGCCATTCTCGTCGGCTTTGGTGCTGACGTTGACGGCCATGAATTCGCTGATGACAAGAGTCAAGGGCGGCGGCTGAGCGTACGCGCCGCTGGTCGTCAGTGACTGTCGGCGGTCGATGTGGATTGGCTCGTCGGCGGGCGCTATCCAGTCGTCAATCGCCTTGAAGCGGATCACGTGGGGTCCGGGCAGGAGATCGACGAGCTTTGCGCCGCTGTTGAGCCACGGGCCGTCGCCGATTCGCCATTGTGCGCCGTTTGCCACCGCGTCATGGGGCGACAGGTTTACCGTTGCAGCACCTGTCCAGTTGTCCATCCACGTGTCGGCAAAAAAGGCGAAATCCGTCATGTCGACGACATCCGTGCCGACGAGGTTCGCCGCCGGCGATTCGGTTAGCCACATGCGGGCGATCTCCATTAAATCGGCGCCGTTTACCTTGCAGTCGGCGGTGAGGTCGCCGGGCGGGCAGATCGGCTCGGCGACGGTGATCAAGACGGTGTCGGAGCCCGTCTGCATGAGTTCATCCCAGGCCTGAAGCATCAACTCGTACACGCCCGGCCCGTCAAAGGTGCAGCGGGTGGACGCCGACGCGGCATCGTCGAAGACGACATCGCCCGGTCCGGAGACGATTGACCATAGTACCGTCAGTTTTTGCAGGTCGTCAGGGTCGTCGTCGCTTACGGCGCCTGTCAATGAGACCGATCTGGCGAACGGCCATACAATGGTCTGGTTGTCGCCGGCATCGACGGCGGGGGGGTTATTCGGTATCGGCGGTCCGACGACGGCACAGAAGCAGGCGGGGTCCACTGTGCCGCTTGTGATCTGGATGCCCTCGATGAAGCTCTTGTTGGTCAGCGGTGTTCCAGTATCGTCGAACAACTCGGTAATTGCGAAGGCGACGGCGGCGACGGGCTGGCCGGAGTTTGGCTGGCCTGCCCTGTACAGGCCGGTATTGAACCATTGGGAGAAACCGATTGTCATGGGCTCGCCGAGTGCGCCGCCGGAGAGGATCGCCCGCACTTCAATGGTGTCGTTGCCGCCGATCTCGAAGATGAAGAAATCGGCATTGTCGCCGTTGGAGTCTCTCCATCTTTCGCGGCCGGCGATCATGGTTATCTTCCATTCGGCGTTTGAGCCGGTCAGGCTGGTGCGGGCGACGAAGTCATTGAGGTTGAAGTTGTCGGCTGCGTCAGGCTGCGTGCCGAGGGTGCCTGTTGCGCTGCCTTCAATGATGTCCGAGGCGCCCAGGGCGAGATCATTGACTGTAACGGTGTAATCACCCATCGTTATGCTCTCAAGCATATAGGGAGGTGTGCCGTTTGTGCCGGCGGTGACCCGCGTTACAGGCACGATTGCACCGGCGCCGGCGTGAAAGCCGGCCTGGGTGATTATTCGGCAGGAGCCTTTGGCCGGATGAGCTGCTGCAAGTACAGCCAAGGCAAACAGCATGACTGACCGTACTCGCCGGAGCGAACCCGGTACAATGCCTGCTGCCGCACAACACGATTGCCGTCCTGCTATTTCCACGGCTCCTCCAGCGGTCTGTTCGTTCAAAACGCTGCGTCTAAGGCGCAGTATATCGAAAAAAGGGCCGTAAAAACAACCCCATTTTGCGCACACTTAATTCCCATTTAGCGCACGTTGAGTGCGCCGGATCGATTATCGCAGGTTGTGTGCCAAGGAGCGGCGAGTGTGTGGAAGATGTCTGTCTATATGAGCTAAATACTTTGATTTACGATGTTTAAGCGGCATTGTGGCGATCTATGCGCGGGGCGCGGTGATTCATCGGCGCGTGTGTCGACGCCCGTTGGGACAGGTCTTGGCGTGTCGTTTATGAAAAGGCAGATTTAGCAAGGCATGTTGACGAGGCCTGGGGCGCGAATTACAATATGTCTGCTTTTGGAACACTGGATCCGACCGGCATATGTTGGACGAGTGCAACTGTTCGTTATTGTGTTTTTTATTTGGAGGACGCGTTATGAAACGATTTACAGAAAAGATGGTTGTGGTAATTGCTGCGCTGGCGTGTGTCGGTGCGGTGCGGGCTGACATGCTCGTG
>JAWLHD010000270.1:0-6056 GCA_041690555.1 Anaerohalosphaeraceae bacterium | reverse complement strand
GAGCTCCTTATGGGTGACGATTACGTTCGCGGGTACAAGCGTGTGATCGAAGAGTTAGGCGAGCTGTTGGGTTATTTGTTGATTTTTATGGGCAGCATCGAGGCGGTTTGTCAACAGAGGGAAAACGGGGATGAGGCTGTTTAAGTCTTGGCACAGGCGACAGGCGTTCATGAAGCGAGACCTCCGGCGGCGGCACCTGTTCCGGCTGTGGGGTCACAAGCTGTTTGCGGACGTTCTCTGGAAGATAGACAAGAATGCCATTGCAGGGGGGCTGAGTCTGGGGCTGTTCGTGGCGTTCATGCCTGCGATCGGTTTCCAGATGATCCTTGCGACAATCGGCGCCCTTTACTTCAAGGTGAACCTTCCGATCGCGCTGGCGGCTTGCTGGGTAACGAATCCGCTGACGGCGTTTCCGATTTATACGGCGGCGTGGCGGCTGGGCAAGTATATCCTTGAGGATTTCACGCCGGTAAGGGAGATATTCGATTTGTATAACCTCGACGGTCGCGGCGTGCGGTTCGTGCTGCAGGGGATTTACGTTTGGACGGGTTCGTTGGTGTTTTCGCTGGTTTCGGCGATTGGTGCGAATATTTGGGTTCGTACCGCGTGGAATATCGGCGACCGGCTGCACAGAGGTCTTGAGGGGACACGTCCGGAGGAGGACAGCGATGACGACTGAGGCGGCGGCTTGCTTCAGGGCCTGTGCTTAAGCGTCCAGACTGCTCGCTGGATTTTGTCGAAGTCTGGATTGTTCTGGGCCGCAAGGACAGAATCCATCCTGCCTTCGGCGAATTCGATGGTCTTGCGATCCTCCCATTTCCAGTATTCGGCACTGTTGTCGGCGAGCCCGACTGTCGTGCCTTCGCCGTGGCGCAGGGGAACGCCGTCCCACCACTGGATGCGATTGGGCCAAATGGTCCAGCTTTCGGTGCTTGCGTAGCCTTCATCAATAAAGACCATGCGCGTGCCGGGACTCTTAAGATCGTTGAGCTTACGAACGACGGGTGCTGCAAAACCGGGGAAATCCCAGTGACCGTTCATGGAATCTACGATAGCCGAGGTCCGCCACTGGTTGCGGTCGCCAACGGGACAGCGGTACACCTTGATGCTCTCGGTATAGGGATAGAGCGCCCCAAGGGTGATACAGGCTTCATGAGCGTTTACATTGTCCTGAGCGCCATCCCACCAGCCGGCCCAGGAGGGATCGTCATGATATGCATTAAGGACCATCTGGAAGACACCGGTACTTACTTCCTGGACGCGTGCCGTCTTTGCGCTTACGATCTTGCTGTCGTTTTCCTCCGCATACAAGACCCACGCAATGCCGAGGCCGTGGGTGTGGGCCAGGCAGACGGCTCGCTTTGCATGTTCCTTCGCCATGTTGAGAGACGGGGTAAGGATGGCAAGTAGGAGGGCGATAATTGCGATGACGACGAGTAATTCTATGAGCGTAAAGGCATTTGCACGCTTATTCACGGTCCTTGTCCTCCAGACAGTACGCGGCACGTTTCGGATCTCACAGCCAAATTATACCCCGCCGGCCGGCGGTGGTCAAACGATTTTCCGTTTGCCGAATCCGCGTTCGCCGCTTACCATTGCTTGAATCGTGTTTTGTAATGACTATTGGTTAGAAAGGCTGAGAGATGAAGAAGGCGGCGGTTCCGGTATTAATTGTTTGTGTGGCTGCGCTTATGACTTCTTGTCGTCAAGAGGCCGGCCGGGGGCGAATATGCGCCAGTCCGGCGTGGCAGCCGCTGTTTTCGGATGACCTTTCGAATGCGGTGTTCCCGGATGGGGTCTGGACAGTTACGGATGGAGTGCTGACGGCAAGCGAGGACCAGATGATCTGGACGACACAGCAGTACGAGAACTTCATTATCGATCTGGAGTTCAAGACTGGAGAGGCCGCCAACAGCGGGGTGGTAGTTTACTGCACAGACAGGGATGACTGGATTCCCAACAGCGTGGAGGTGCAGATCGCCGACGATTTCGCAAAGCAGTGGGCCGAGAGCCCCAAGACGTGGCAGTGCGGGGCGATCTTCGGTCGGCTGGCGGCGTCCAGGAGCGTGGTGAAGCGGCCTGGCGAGTGGAACTCGATGACCGTTGCCTGCCGGGGGCAGAATATCGTGGTGGTACTCAACGGCGAGAAGGTGACGGAGATGGATATGTCGCTGTGGACCAGCGCGACCAAGAACCCGGACGGCAGCGATATTCCGCCGTGGCTGAGCAAGCCGCTTGCGGAACTGCCGACAAAGGGCTACATCGGCCTGCAGGGCAAGCACGGCGGGGCGCCGATCTTCTTCCGCAATGTACGCATCGCAGGGGCTCACTACTGCAATGAATAAAGGCGGGCTCAGTCCTTCATTTCGAGGCGCACGATTATCGAGCGCGAGAAGTCGGGCAGGATGATTTTGCCGTCGCTTACGGGGACGTCGGTGTGGGTGTCGGCCCACGGGTCGTAGATGGCGGCGCGGGCGGCGGGGCCAAGGCGTGCGGCGGCGAGGTCGAGGGTCTCGCCGGAGAGTGTTCGCAGGGGTTGGCGGTCGGCGAGTTCGGTTTGCCACGTGTTGCCGGTGTCGCGGCACCACGCGATGAAGGTGTTTTTGCCTTTCAGGCCGTAGACGCGGATGCGGCCCTGGTCGAGGCGGACGGGTTCGAAGGCCTCGGCGGGCGGGTCGAGGTCTTTGACGGCGGCGGCGAAGCGGCCGAACTGCCACCAGATGTCGCGGGCTTCGATGTACCTGTCCCAGTGCCAGCAGTGGCCGCTGCCGGCGGAACCCGCGAAGAAGGGGGCGAAGAGCACGTCGTGGAGGATGATGCCGGCGTTGTCGTCGTCGTAGAGTTTGAAGGGTCCGGCGTGAGATGGCTCGACGGCGCCGCCTTCGGCGAGGAGAATAGGCTTGCCGGGCTGGAAGGCGCGGATCTCGTCGACAGCATCGGCAGCGAGGACGTCGACGGGGCCTTTGCAGACTGAAAGGCTTGCGCCGAGGTCGAGGTAGCGGTGGACCTGCGCAACGTCGTTGTTGGGCATGCACGAGAGGAGGCGATAGAGCGGGCGGACGCGGTCGTTGTCGAAGCTGCCGAGACTCTGCGTGGCGAGGTTGCGGGAGAAGCGTTTATGGAGGGCGTCGAGCATTATGACGGTCCATTCCATCTGTCTTGAGGCCTGCTCGACAGTGACACCTCCTCCGGTGCCGCAGTTGACTTCGTTCCAGAGTTCCCATGCAAAGATCGATGGGTGGTCGCCGTAGCGGTCGCGGTACCAGTCGAGTTTACGCAGGAATTGCCGGCGGGACTTCTCGCCGGCGAAGAAGTCGCCAACGTCGGCGGCGGGACCGCCCAGCGAGACGTGGTGGATGTTCTTGTTGGCCCAGCTTTGGCGTTTACTGAAGAAGTGGCGGAAGTGCTCGATTGTGAACTTGACGCGGATGTCGTAGCGGCGGGCCATGTCGAGGACTGCATCGATGCGTTTGGCCTTTTGGGCATCGTAGACGCCGCTTTTTTCGTGTTCGACATCGAAGAAGGCATGGCTGGCCCATATGCGGATGAAGTTGCCGCCGTTTTGCGAGAGCTTTTTCATCCAGACGTCCATGCGGGCAAGAGCTTCCGCCTCGTCGGCGCCCCAGGGGGCGATCATGTTGAGGCCGATCGGGATATACGGCTTGCCGTCGGATAGTTCGAAGTACCGGCAGTCGCGGGGACTGACCCGAACGAAAACACCAGACCCCATTGCCGAGGCGGCACAAGACAAAATGACCGTGAAGGCCAACAGCGGATTTGGCTTCATTAACGTTGTCCTTAAATAGATGCTTTTATATGCGATTATAGCAAACAGTGCGAGAGTCCGCAACACGGCTGATCGCGCCTAAACCCTTGACTTTCATGGGATTGCCGCTATAATGGTACTTTACCGTAAGGAGGCTGATCGAAAGAAAAAATCGGTGCCATGAGTTGAGGCTGCACACATCCAGAGAGGAGCCGCCAGAATGCCCAGACTCCAATTCAGAATCTCATTAGTACTTGCCACATTGGCACTCGTAATCATTTCGCAACCATCGGCGGCACTCGTCGTAAGCGAAATCATGTATAATCCTGGGGGCGAGAACGACTCAGGCCCGGAAGTTCTGGAGTTTATAGAACTCTACAACAACAGAGCTGTTGTCGAAGATATTGGTGACTGGTCATTCACCAATGGCATCGCCTACACTTTCCCCCCCGGCACCATGATGCCCGCTAAATCTTACCTCGTAATAGCACACAACCCGGCCGCCGTCGAAGCTGCCTATAATATCTCTGGTGTCCACGGACCTTACACCGGCGCCTTGAGCAATAGCGGCGAACGCATCGAACTCTCTGACGAGAGCGGCGGTATCGTAATTTCATTCAGATACAGCGACCGACGGCCTTGGCCCGAATCCGCTGACGGCGCGGGGCATTCGCTGGTCTTGGCCAAACGGTCCGGGGATCCTGAAGAAGCATCGAGTTGGGCGCCAAGCGCATTCATCGGGGGCACACCTGGCGGTCCTGATCAGGTCCACAGCGAGCCGGAAGATCCAACTTTGGAAACACTGGTGGACCTGGGCCATATAGGCCGCTATTTTAAGGGCATTGAGGAACCTTCGCCTGTCGGCGGCAATCCAACAATCGCCTGGACCGAAATCGACTTCGACGACGACCCGGCGACCACAGCATGGCTGGAAGGCCCGGCCGGCTACGGCTACAGCAACGATGCCCACGAGCTTGCATACATAAGAACCCTTCTGGATGATATGCGTTACAATTATATTTCCGCCTATTTTCGGCTGTCGTTCGAGTTAACTTCCGACCAATTATCGACTTTTTCGGAACTGCGGGCCGATGTGAATTACGACGATGCTTTCGTGCTGTACCTCAACGGTATACGAGTCGGCGATTCGGGCACTATTGTAGGCGATCCTCCACCATATAATCAGCCAGCGACCACCGCATCGGACTATCCTACTATGAGTTTGAATCTCACCGGATACTTGTCCTTGCTGGTGGAGGGAAAGAACGTTATTTCCATGCAGTTTCACAACTCGAACCTTGGCGGCAGCTCGGATGCGCTAGGCAGCGTGATTCTCAGAGCGGTCGTCGAACCCGGCGCCAGCGGCGCAGAGGACTTACGGTCGAGAGTGGTGATCAACGAGCTTTTCAGCATCGGCGAGACACCGGACTGGATTGAACTTTACAATCCCGGACCTGTATCGGTGGATCTTAGTACCTGCTATTTGAGCGACGATCGCTCAGATCTGCTTCAGTTTAAGATACCTGACGGAGTTGTATTGCAGCCGGGGGAGTTCTGGGCAATCAGCCAGGGGACACCGCCCGAAGGCTTTCCTTTTGGGCTGAGTTCGACCGGCGAAATGGCTTTCTTGACGGTTGCGACAAATGGGCCTGAACCGCAGCCTATCCGTGTGCTTGACGCGGTCCGGTTCGGTGCCCTGCCGCCGGATGTGACTATAGGGCGATATCCCAACGGAGCGGATAACTTCGTAATGCTGTCGGCGCCCACTTTTTTGGGTCCCAATTCGTATCCCTTTATAAACGACATAGTGATCAATGAGATCATGTACAATCACGGGACACGCCACCCGGATCATAACACTGACGATTACGAATATATCGAGTTGTACAACAAGGGGTTGTCCGCTGTGATATTGGAGGGTTGGGCTTTCACAGATGGGGTAAGTTACGAATTCGGTCCCGGCGTGGTTCTTGAGCCCGACAGTTACATTGTGATTGCTGCCAACCCTGAATTCCTGGCAACCATACATGATAATCTGACAGTGGGTGTCAATCTATTGGGTCCCTGGGTTGGTCGGCTAAGCAATCGCTCGGAGCGAATACAGCTTTCATACCCGATCGTTGAGATTGATTCCGAGACAGGAGAACCGCAGACTCATATGGTAACGGCGGATGAGGTTACGTATTATGATGGCGGACGGTGGCCAGGCTGGGCTGACGGCAAGGGCGCCAGCCTCGAACGAATTGATCCGCGCGCTTGGGGTAACACGCCTGACGCCTGGGCTGACAGT
>JAWLHD010000269.1:0-6067 GCA_041690555.1 Anaerohalosphaeraceae bacterium | reverse complement strand
GTGGTTACGACTGGCGGCGCGGGTCGGTCGGGGTCGTGGACGTGGTAGCCGCACCAGGGGAGTATGGGGGTGTCTTTGTAGCCGAAGATGCCGGAGCCGTCTTTAGCCTTTACGAGTTGGGCGGCGAGGATGGCTGTGGAGCAGACGAGGAGGACGAGTGCGGCGGCGAGGCAGACGGCGGCGATGCGGCGGTTCATGGCGGTTCCTTTGATGGAGGTTACTCATTTATACCAATACCCGGTTATTATAGTGCAAATCGGAGGTATGGTCAAGGAGGCGGAGGGCGTTGGAGGTGGCTGCGGATGGGAAGCGTCTGTGGGAGATCGGGCGGGATGCTACATTCGGCGCCTATATTTTGGCAGATTTGACAAGGTGCGGGGGAGTTTGTATAAAGGGGGTGGAGCGGCAGTTTTATTAACCGTTTTTGGAGGACCTTGCTATGGAAGGGACGATGTTTGTGAAGAGGAGCGTAGTTTGTGTGGTGGTCGGCGCGATGGTGCTGGCGGCGGGGGCCTGGGGGCAGGCGCCGCGGCGGGGCGGTGCGTTCGGCGACTGGCAGGTCAAGATGAGCTTCGGCGAGGGCAGGCAGATGGATGCGATTCTGTCGTTTTCGCGCGATTCTGAAGGACAGCAGACCGGCCAGTGGATCAGTTTCTGGGGCGTTACGGACCTGAAGGACGTTGCGGTCTCCGAGGGGGCGCTGACGTTTAGCTGGTCGATGCGCGGCCGAGAGGGCCAGGAGATGGTGTCGAAGTTCACCGGGACGATGGCAGAAGGCAAGCTCAACGGGACGCTGGCAGGTCCGATGGGCGAGACGAAGGTCGAGGGTGTACGTGCACCGCGGGCGCCTCGGGGCGTTGGCCAGTGGGAGATGAAGTTCAAGGTGGGCGAGCGGGAGGTCGTTTCGACGCTTGTTATTACGGCGGACGAGGAAGGCGGGCTGTCGGGCCAGTGGAAGAGTCAGCGCGGCGAGAGTTCGCTGTCGGACGTTCAGCTTGAGCGGAACAACCTGACGTTCAAGAGGACCAGCCGGTTTCAGGATCGTGAGATGGTGTCGACGTTCGAAGGCGCAATGGAAAGGGACGGCCTGAAGGGCGTGCTGAAGAGCGATCGTGGCGAAATCCCCGTCGAGGGCACTCGGATCGGCGCTGCGGTGATCGGGACCTGGAATCTTGAGATTGCCGGGGAGCAGGGCAGCCGCAAGCAGAGGCTTGTGGTGAACCCGGACCTGAGCGGGCTCTATGGGACGCTTCCGATCAAGCAGATTGCGCTGGACGGCGACAAGGTGAGCTTTGCGGTCGTGATGGAGTTCGGCGATCGGCAGTTCGAAACGAGTTTTGCCGGGACGGTCGCGGACGGCAAGCTTGTCGGCGAATTGACGACGAGCCGCGGCAGCCAGAAGGTTACAGGGGCGCGTGAGGTGCGGCGGTTTGTACGGCGCGCTTCGCAAGAGCAGTAGCAGTATAGAGCGTACAGTTTACAGCGAGCCCGTCGGCGTGCTTTCGGCGGGCTCGTTTTGCATTTTCCGTGGCGGCGTCGGCGGGTGGTTTACCTGATGTAGTCGTCTGCGCCTTTGGTCTTGATGAACAGGGCAGGGTCCGCGGCGGGGATCAGGATTGCCTCGGTATTGTCGACGGACTCGATGAGCGCGAGTCCTTTTTCGTGTCCCATTACGCTTACGACGGTGGCGAGTGCGTCGGCCTGCATTGCGGTTGGGGCGATAATTGTTACGCTGGTGAGGTCGCGGGCGCTTGCGGTGGTCGAGGGGTTGATGATGTGGCTGAAACGCTGGTCGTCGATGACGACGAAGCGTCGGTAATCGCCGCTGGTTGCGACGGCGATATCGGTGAGGTTAAGGACGAGCAGTATGTCGCCGTCTCCGTCGGGGTCGTCGAGGCCGATTCGCCAGGTATTGGTGAGTTTTGGGGAGAGACCGAAGCAGCGGATGTCTCCGCCGACGTCGACGAGCCCGCCGGCGGCTCCGGCGGCTTTCATGGCGTCGATTGCGCGGTCGATAGCGTAGCCTTTGGCGATTGCGCCGAGGTCGAGCTTCATGCCGGGCCGGGCGAAGCGGACGGTTCTGTTTTCTGCGTCGAGGATGAGGTGCCGGTAGCCGACTTTTTGTCGTGCTTCGGCGAGCTGCTGGTCGGTTGGCCTGCTGTTTTGCTTTTGCATGTCGCGCCATAGTTGTACGACGGGTCCTATGGTTACGTCGAAGGCGCCTTCACTGATTATGCTGTATTCGAGGGACGCTTGCAGGACCTCGAAGAGGGGTTCGCTGACGGGCACCGGCCGGTCGAATGCTTCGCGGTTGACGAGTGTGAGTTCGGAGTCGGGTTTGTAGTCGCTCATCATGTCGTCGACGGCATCGAGCTCATCGTGGGCGGCTGTAACAGCTCGGGTGATGGTGTCCTGATCGCGGGCTACGGCGGTGACGTTTGCAAAGGTTCCCATTACGAGGCGTGTGCCGCTTTGGCCGGAGGTCACGGCGGGGGCGCTCGGCGGCAGGGTCTGGCGGGTGGTCCACATACGGATTACGATCGCCCAGACGGCGACAAGCGCCAGGACCGCGATGAGGCGCAGGGTTTTGTACACGCTGTTTCCTTTCGTATTATGGGGGCTGTTTTTGGAATCTTCGGGCAATTAGCTCAACAAACCCGGCCCTTTGCGTATAATACGTTCATGAGACGAAAAAAAATAGAAAATCTTCGGGAACGGGTCGAGCGGGATTTTTTGCCTTATGTGCGTCGGCCGGGGCGTTATATCGGCGGCGAGGTCAACCAGGCTGCGAAGGACCTTGAGGCGTGCGAGGTTAGGGCGGCACTGTGCTTTCCGGACGTTTATGAGATCGGGATGAGCCACACGGGGCTTGGGATTCTCTATGAAGTGCTAAATCGGATGGAGGGTGTTGCGGCGGAGCGGGTTTTTGCGCCGTGGCTTGATGGGGAGGAGGTGCTTCGGGAGCGGGGTATACGGCTGTTTTCGCTGGAATCGATGGCGGCGGTGGGGGATTTCGACGTGATCGGATTCAGTCTTACCAATGAGCTGTGCTATACGAATATGCTGAATATGCTGGATCTGGCGGGGCTGGAGGTGCGGTCGGCACGACGGGGGGAGGATGATCCGATTGTGATTGTGGGCGGGCAGGCGGCGAATGCGTGCGAGCCGATAGCGGATTTTGTGGACATGTTCATTCTGGGTGAGGGTGAGGAGGCGGTGGTCGAGATTGCGGCGCTTCTGGGTGAGATGAAGGGGCAGTGTGCGTCGAAGGGGGAGTTTTTGCGGGCGGTCGCGCGAGCGTGGGATTTTGTTTATGTTCCGTCGCTGTACAGGTTCGAATATGAAGGGGAGCGGATATCCGCGTTTGCGGCTGAGGAACCGGGGCTGCGGGCGCGGTTTTGTAATGCGGTTGTGCAGGATTTCGACGGGGCGGCGGTTGCGGAGCGGCCGATAGTGCCGTTTGTTCAGGCGGTGCATGAGCGTGTGAGTGTGGAGATCATGCGCGGGTGTCCGGGACGGTGCCGGTTTTGTCAGGCGAGTTACTGCCGTCGGCCATTGCGGTATCGCAGTGTGGACAGGATCGTGGAGATCGCCAAGGCGAACTATCATGCGACGGGTTTCGACACGGTGAGCCTGCTGAGCTTGTCGACGGCGGACTACCCGCATCTGGAGGAGCTTGTGGTGCGATTGCAGGAGTACTTCGAGTCGCGGCACGTGGGGATTTCGCTTCCGAGTCTGAAGGTCAAGCAGCAGTTGGAGCTTCTGCCGAAGATGGTTACGTCGGTTCGCAAGAGCGGGCTGACTATTGCGGTTGAGGCGGCGAGTGAACGACTGCGCAGGGTGATCAACAAGCCGATTACCGACGAGGACCTTTTTGCCGGGGTGCGAGCGGCGTATGAGGCGGGTTATCAGCAACTGAAGCTTTACTTCATGGCTGGTCTGCCGGGGGAGACGGAGGAGGATATAGTCGGGATTGCTGTGCTGGCGCATGATCTTGCGAGGCTGCGCAAGGAGGTTGACGGCAAGGTGGCGAACATCAATATTGCGGTGAGCTGGCTTGTGCCGAAGCCGCACACGCCGTTCGGGTGGCTTGGGCAGCGGCCGGCGGAGTACTTCGAGCATGTCAAGGAGGTTGTCCTGCGGGAGAAGCGTCGTTTGAACGCGAGGTTCCTTCAGTTCAAGTTCCACGGGATCGAAACGAGCGTGCTGGAGTCGGCGGTGGCTCGTGGGGACCGCCGGATGGGGGCGGTAATCGAGGAGGCATGGCGGAGGGGGACGAAATTCGACCTGTGGAACGAGTGCTTCAATGCGCGAGTGTGGGAGGAGGGTTTCAGTGCGCACGGGATGGACCTGCACGCGGCGGCGCAAAGGAGCTTCGGCCGGGACGAGATCCTGCCGTGGGAGCATCTTGGCGGCGCCGGGCGCGAGTACCTGCTAAAGCACTACGACGCGGCTGTGCAATGCGCTCAGACGGGGTAACTGAACGGAAGCCGAGGGTGTCAGTGGTGGTAGACGCTTTGTTTGAGGCCCGGGGGCTGTGAGAGCCCTGTCCGGCCGTTCTGTTCCCTGAACTCGACGAGGATTCTGGCGACTTTTTCGGGGTCGTCTTCGACCGCGTAGACGTTGAGGTCTTCGGGGGAGATGTAACCTCCCTTCTCGAGCATTACGTCTTTGACCCAGTCGAGCAGGCCTTTCCAGTAATCGCTGCCCATGAGGATGACCGGGAAATACACCTGCTTGAGGGTTTGTATGAGCACGAGGGATTCGAAGAGCTCATCCATTGTGCCGAATCCGCCGGGCATTACGACGAAGCCGTTGGCGTACTTGAGGAACATGACTTTGCGGCAGAAGAAGTATTTGAAGTTGAGGCTGAGATTCTGGTACTTGTTTGGGATCTGCTCCATTGGCAGTTCGATGTTCAGGCCGATACTTCGCGCGCCGGCGTCTTTTGCGCCTTTGTTTGCGGCTTCCATGATGCCGCCGCCGCCGCCGGTGATGACGGAGAAACCGCTCTTGGCGACTCGGTAGGCTGTTTCATGGGCCAGTTCGTAGTATCGGTCTCCGGGCTGTGTTCTTGCGGAGCCGAAGATCGAGACTGCCGGTCCGACGGAGGAGAGTTCTTCGAACCCTTCTACAAACTCGGCCATGATTCTGAAGATGCGCCAGGGTTCCTCCATCGGCATGTTGATAGTGCTCATAAGAAGACCTCAAAAAAAACCATCAGTTGACATTATATCGGTCCGCCGTGGTGCGGTCATGAGCCGCTTTACCACAGTTGGGGCTTATTGGCCGCGGGGCAGTGTTGCGCGATCGGGCAAGCGCGGCAGTCAGGCTTTCTGGCCTTGCAGATTCTTCGTCCGTGCCAGATGAGCAGGTGGCTGAACATTGACCAGCCGCCCCACTTTCGTTTTGGGACTATCTCCATGAGATCGAATTCGAGCTTTACGGGGTTGCTGTTTTCCGAAAGAGCCAGGCGACGGCTCAGACGGATGACATGGGTGTCGCAAACGATGGCCTGCTTGTCGAAGGCGTTGCCGAGTATGACGTTTGCGGTCTTTCTGCCGACTCCGGGCAGACGGGTAAGCTCCTCTAAGGTTTGCGGCATTTGGCCGTCGAACTCTTCGATGAGCATGCGGCAGCAGCCTATAATGCTTTTGGTCTTGTTCCGATAAAAGCCGGTTGGGCGGACCTGCTCCTCGATTTCTTTGGGGTCGGCCTGGAGGAAGTCGCGGGGATTGGGGTATCTGCTGAATATCGAGGGGGTGACGATGTTTACGCGGACGTCTGTGCATTGTGCGGAGAGTATGGTGGCGATGAGCAGATGGAAGGGGCTGTCGTAGTTGAGCTCGATTTTGGCATCGGGGTATGTTTTCCTGAGGATGGGGAAGATTTTTTCCACGCGCTGCCTGGCTTGGGCGGGGTAGACTTTGATGTTGTTTTTCTTTGCCATAGCCGGGGTCCTGAGTTTAGTTCGATAATGCCCGCACCCGGGGCCTGGGCAATGTAAGATATCGAGGGCTGAAATGCAACTAAAACTCTGTTTTCCCGGCGGGGCTTTGTTGGGTTG
>JAWLHD010000268.1:1045-6070 GCA_041690555.1 Anaerohalosphaeraceae bacterium | reverse complement strand
CTCCATATGCCGCCACTCGATTTCCATGATGAAGTTTTCGTACTGTCGGTCGCTGCGCATGACCCCGATCGGGTGGCCGGTGCAGATAATCATGCCGTCGCGCACGCTCCACGTGTCTTCGCCGGTGTTGACGTTTACCCACCCCGAAAGGTCCTTGCCGTTGAACAGCGGCACGAAAGCCGGAGATTCATAGATCGCGGTGGTCGACGCGTTCTCAGCGGCTGTTGTCTGGCTCGCCAGATACGCCCATGTGCCCGTCGCCAGCACTGCCATTGTAAAGACGATACTCTTCATGTGTTTGCCCTTTCATCCCGCCTGCAATTTGTTTTTTGTCGCGGCGCGCTACACTCCGCATCTACTTCTTCTTGTAGGCCTGTGCCGGGTCATAGACCTTCTCGGCGACGAATTCGAGCGTGCCGGCGCCCGGTTTCACCGCGCGATAGAAGCATGACCGATAGCCCACGTGACACTGGCCCTGATCGACTCTCACCTTCAGAATAAGGCAGTCCTGATCACAGTCGACCAGCACGCGCTCTACCTGCTGGACATGCCCCGATTCTTCACCTTTGCGCCAGAGTTTCCGGCGTGATCGGCTGAAATAGACGGCCCGACCCGTTTGCAGCGTCAGGTCCAAAGCCTCGCGATTCATGTATGCGACCATGAGCACCTCGTGCGTCCGCGCATCCTGTGCTATGGCCGTGATCAAGCCATCAGGACCGAATCTGGGTTCGAAATCCAGACCTTCCTCAATTTTTTTGCCTGCCGCCACTTCCACAATCTCCGAACTTCTGGTAACATTGAGGTTTTAAGTCTAACAGATTACCGGCCCCGATGCCAAGGTCATTTTTGAGGAAACACAGTTGACAGAGGCCCGCCAGGCACGCACACCCCGCTTATCGATTATCATTCGAACCGCCGTGGCGATTGTGGCTATAGGCCTGCTCCTCTATCTGGGAGATTGGGACGTCGAGGCACTAAAGGATGCCTTCGGGCGGCTTGATCTTATGGTTGTGATCGCGGCAATTCTTCTGTTCATGTTGGCCAATCTTGTGATGGCGCTGCGATGGTGGCTGCTGCTCAGCGCACAGCAAATCCGGATTAGTCTTCATGCATGTGTCAAAGTACATTATCTGGGCATGTTCTACAACAATGTCCTGATCAGTTCCGTTGGTGGCGACTTGCTGCGAGCCTGGTATATCACCAAACATACCCACAAGCGCCTGGAGGCGGCATTCAGCGTCGTAATCGACCGTATGATAGGTCTGGCCTCGCTCATCCTCATGGCGATGGCATTCTATTTGCTGTTTCCTGTTCCCGAAGGCGCCCCGGATCTAAAGCTCTCGATAGCCGGCCCGCTGATCGCCCGCATGTATCGCTACCGCCTGTATATCGGCCTTGCTCTTCTTGTCGTTGTCTGCGTTGCTGTGGGCCTTCTCATGCAGCCGGCCGTGCGCAAGAAGATGCACCTTGCCTGGGCATCGCTTTGTGCACATGCCAAACGTTTGTGGATTGCAGTTCGCCTCTACGCGGCAAAGCCCCTTAGCCTCTTGTTGTCAGTCGGGCTTACATTCATTGCACAATCGCTGCCGATCGTCGGTTTCTGGTTTATCGGCGAATCAATGGAACTGGCGATACCCCTCAAGTACTATTTCGTTTTCTTTCCGATAAGCTGGGTCATCGGTGCGCTTCCGATCAGCCCCGCCGGAGCCGGCATTCTGGAGGGTGCGATTGTGTATCTCTTCACGCGAGTTCCGGGCATTACAAATGCCGACGCTCTCGTCTTGGCCGGCTGTCAGAGGGCCATGTTTCTGCTGGGTTCACTGCCCGGCCTTCTTATCCATATTCTCGGCGCCCATCTGCCAAGGCCGACCGAGCGACATCGTTCCTGATCCCGAGAGCCGAGCACACGGAGAATTTCGTGTAGTCGCCGACACGCATGTCGAAGCTTTACGACAGCTTTTCGCCCATACAAATTATAACCGAAAACCGTGCTTTATATTGGACTTCGTCCGGGGCCCAGTGTAAATTACACGCTGCAAAAAATTGCGGTTTTTCGCATTAAAAGCCGCACCTATGGATAGCTCACAGGGTAATGGAATCGCAGGCACTATGGCAAAATCCGAAGAACAACCGGTCGAACATTTCGAAGACATGCGAATTCTCGAGGAAATGAAGAATTCGTATCTTAATTACGCGATGAGTGTCATCGTTTCGCGCGCGCTGCCGGACGTCCGCGACGGCCTGAAACCTTCCCAGCGACGAATTCTCGTCGCCATGAACGATCTCAATCTTGGCCCGCGGTCCAAGCATAGAAAATGCGCCAAGATCGTCGGCGATACCAGCGGAAACTATCATCCGCATGGCGATCAGGCCACCTACGGGACCCTCGTGCGTCTGGGGCAGGATTGGAATATGCGCAGGACGCTGATCGATCCGCAGGGCAACTTCGGGAGTATCGATGCCGATCCGCCCGCGGCGATGCGATACACCGAGGCGCGCATGACCGCTGCCGCGGTGGAAATGCTCGACGATCTGGAACTCGATACGGTTGACTTCGTGCCCAACTACGACGAGACGCGGCAGGAACCCGTCGTCCTGCCCAGCAAGTTCCCCAATCTTTTGGTAAACGGCTCAAGCGGTATCGCGGTGGGCATGGCGACGAACCTGCCGCCTCATAACGTTGCTGAGGTTTGCGACGCCTTGCTTTTAATGATCGACGATCCGGAGTGCGGCTTCAAGGACATACTGCAGCGCCTGCCAGGTCCGGACTTTCCTACAGGCGGCATAATCTGCGGGCGCCAGGGCATTCGTGACGCGTATGTTACCGGCCGAGGGCATCTGCGAGTGCGTTCCAAATACCACATCGAGGAGGGAAAGAAGGACAAGGAGAAGATCGTCTTCACTGAGATACCCTACATGGTTGTCAAGACTACGATCGTCTCCAAGATCGCCGATTGTGTGCGGAACGGTCAGATTCCCGAAATCGCCGACGTTCGCGACGAGTCCGACCGCAAGGGTATGCGGATTGTCATTGAACTCAAGAAGGACGCCGACAGCAACGTGGCGCTGAACAAGCTTTGGCGCTACACGCCCCTTCAGAGCACGTTCGCCATCAACAACGTAGCACTGGTCAACAATCGACCCGAGACGCTCAACATCAAGCAGCAGCTCAAGCTGTATATCAATCATCGCCTCAGTGTCATCCGACGGCGTACACGTTTTCTCCTGCGAAAGTGCCGAAATCGCGCACACATACTCGAAGGCCTGATCCTGGCAGTCAGTGATATCGACGAGATCATCGCCATCATCAAGGCCTCACCCGATGCGCCGACTGCCAAGCTGAACCTTATGGCCAAACCGCTTCGGCTGACTGAGGCTGCCACGCTGAAGAAGATTCTGCCCGAGCGTTTCGTGGATGAGCGGAGTTCGTCCGATCAGTTCCTGACGGGACCCCAGGCCGACGCCATTCTGACCATGCAGTTGCAGCGTTTGACGGGCCTGGAGATCGAGAAGCTCGCAAGAGAGTACGCCGAACTGGTCGAGAAGATCGAGGGTTACGAAGCGCTCCTGGCCAGCCGCGATCTGCAGTTGGACGTCATCCGGGAGGACGTTCATGAGATCAAGGAGAAGTACTCCGATCCGCGCCGGACGCTTATCGCCGAAGAGGCCGTGGAATTCAACATCGAAGACCTCGTCGCCGAGGAGGAAGTGCTCGTAACAATCAGCCACAGCGGATATATCAAGCGCATGCCGATCGACACGTATCGCCGACAGGGACGCGGAGGCAAGGGCATAATAGGCTCCAGCACCAAAGAGGGCGATTTCATCGAGCACCTGTTTACCGCCTCAACTCACGACTACCTGCTCGTGTTCACGAACAAGGGCATTTGCCACTGGCTGCGCGTTTACAACATCCCCAGCCTCTCGCGGCAGAGCATGGGCCGCAACATTGTCAATCTGCTGCAGTTGAATGACGAAAAGATCACTTCGATTATAAACGTCCGTGAGTTCGACGAGCGCCAGCTCGTAATGGCCACCGCCAACGGACTGATCAAGAAGACAGTCCTGTCGGCCTATGGAAATCCGCGGGCAACCGGGGTGATTGCAATCAAACTCGACCCCAACGACGACCTGATCGGAGTGGAGATAACCAGCGGCAATGATGAGATTATCCTCGGCACGCGGGACGGTATGGCTATTCGCTTCAATGAAAGCGACGTCCGGTCCATGGGACGGGTCAGCCGCGGCGTCATTGGCATAAAGCTCCGACCGGGCGATCGTGTGGTGGACATGGTCATAGTCGAACCCGAGGGCAGCCTCTTGACCGTCTGCGAAAACGGATACGGCAAGCGTACGAGCATTGAAGACTACCGCATCCAGGGACGCGGCGGCATGGGGCTTATCAACATCAAGACCACCACACGCAACGGCAAGGTTGTCGCCATGAAGCCGGTGCATGACGAAGACGAATTAATGCTGATCAGTGCCCACGGGCTGATCATGCGGACCGGCCTTGAGGAAGTTCGCGAAATCGGGCGAAATACCGCCGGAGTCCGGCTTATCAGGCTCAACACCGGCGACAAGCTCGTTGCCGTGGAGCGTCTTGCCGCCGACGAGGAGCAGCAGGCAGACAACTCCGCGGGCGATGCGGGTGCTGCCGATGCCGCCCCGGAGTCCGGTGACGAACAGTAGTCGCGGGGAGAATCATGGCCGTCAAAGCCGCCAAAGCAGGAAAGGGTGCCGCAAGCGTGTACGTCATCTGCGGCAAGGATGCATTCCTCGTCGCGCAGGAGTGCGAAGCGCTGCTGGATCGGTTGCTGCCCGCAGAGCAGCGTCCCATGGCGCTCTATCAGCCGCCCGCCGAACAGGCCGAGATCGCTGACGTCCTTGACGAACTCCGGACGGTGCCCTTTCTCGCGGAACGCAGAGTCGTGCTTATCAAGGATGCCGACGCATTCGTCTCCGCCAACCGCCAGCACTTGGAGAACTACTTCGAAAAACCCGCTCCAAGAGGCGTGATGATCC
>JAWLHD010000268.1:0-1035 GCA_041690555.1 Anaerohalosphaeraceae bacterium | reverse complement strand
TCAAGCGGATGGGCGCGATCGAGCCGGGCCCGGACTCCGGACGCCGGGCCGGGTGAGCGGGATGCTCGCCTCGGCGACGGCACACCTGCTCGTCGAACTTACCGGAGACGATCCCGGACGGATCGCCAGCGAGATCGACAAACTGGCCGCCTATGTGGGTGATCGTCAGACAATCGCTGCCGACGACGTTCACAAGCTCATCGGAAATAACCGGATGTTCAACGCTTTTGCCGTGATAGATTCCATGACGGCCGGCGATTTCGCCACGGCTCTGAAACGCTTGCGTAATATGTTCGCTGCCGACAAAAGCGCCGAGTATACCGTTGTGGGCGCTTTTGCGTATCACCTCAGGAAGATGTTTGCCGCCAAGGTGCTGCTCGGGCGAGGCGTCAACCCGCGGCAGGTGGCCCAGCAGTTACGCATATTCGGGGACACTGACCGTTTCTTTCGGCAATTGTACCGGATGACGCTCGAAGATGTCGGCGATGTTATTTGCCGAATCGCTCGAATCGACTATCTGACAAAGACCGGCGGCGCCGAATGCAAGCTGGCGATAGAGCACCTGGTTATCGAACTGGCGGCAGGCGCGCGTTAAGGCGAGCGTCTGTGATGTCGCCTGACGTACCGAACGGACTTGAATAGTGGAAGGAAGTTTCTGGAGGCTGAAGTGGCAAGAAAAAAGATTACGATTGTAGGCGCCGGCAACGTCGGCGCCACCACGGCGCACATTGCGGCCGGGCGCGGCCTGGGCGACATCGTCCTGCTCGATATCATAGAGGGACTTGCTGCCGGCAAGGCTTTGGACATGTCCGAATCAGCCGGCGTCTATCCGTTCAGCGGCTCGGTCAGCGGCGACGTCGAGTGGCGGCAGGCTGCCGGATCCGATATCGTCATAATCACCAGCGGTCTGGCGCGAAAGCCGGGCATGAGCCGTGATGACCTTCTTGCCAAAAACGCGAAAATCGTGCAATCGGTCTGCGGCCACATTGTCCGGCAATGTCCGGATGCAGTTGTCAGCGTCGTCTGCAACCCCCT